>CALMVQ010000204.1:0-4667 GCA_937873135.1 uncultured Scytonema sp.
TCAAAAGTTTTCCTCTGTCAATTCGCTACGAATTAATGCAACGCTGTACTAAGTCATTGAGTACAGATATGAATTCAACTCCTACTTCGTTGAGTATACCCTGAATGCTCTGTCCAGCCTTGGATAAGTATTCCGCACGTTCCTGTTGAGACAGCGCAAGCCATTTTGATTGAGCCTTCCATAATTCGATATGCAAGTACATAGATTATTTCCTCACTTCTAAAGTAAATGACCATATGATTGAATTGTTGAGTAAGAAAAGACGGCAAAAAAATATGCCCTGCCGTAGTATGGAATTTTCCGAATACGACGAGAGATCTGAGTCAGAAAGCAGGGCATATTTTCCAGGCATAGTTCTAATGAGTTGCGAAAATACCGCCCTGAAAGTGATCGCTCAAGCAACGAATTTCTCAATAGTCTCTGCTATCTCGTCTGGCACCTCGAACGTCGGAAAGTGGCTTTTTGCTTCCAGCTTATACACGCTGAACCACGCATTGGCGGTAGCGAAAGACTGCTGCGCGGCTAAATACTCTGGATCTTTCGGCTGAGAATAGATGTGCAGTACAGGTAGGGGAGGTTTCAGGGTTGTTAACGCTTCAAGAGGGCTTCCCCCATGAGCATAAGCAGCACCAATCTCACGACCAGATCTCATCCACATGTCGCCATTGTAAGACCCCATTTCCTCACGTACAAACTTGATTATATCAGGGTTATCTACCCCCTCTAGCCATATATCAAAGAGCTGATCGCGTGCCTGCTGCCATTTATCTGCTGATGCAAGTCCATTCACCAAATCCATATATGGCGGTGGTGGAGGCAAGACAACCCAGTCAATGTGTACAAGTTTTGGAATTCGTTCGCCCAGCTTGCGCCGCAACTCAATCCCAATCCAGCCAGAGTGTGAAAGAGTAACAGGGATCACCTGTTGTACACCGCTGGATTCTATAACTGTCAGCGCATCTTGCAACAAACCGTCTGCTCCAAAGTCGTCGACCGGAGACTCTGATTGTCCGTGACCGCGCCAGTCGAGGGCGAGTACGCGTCGATGGGTGGTACACTTAATGGGAAGTTGACCGTAGCCTGCGCGGCTCATACACCAAGCGGGCAAGAAGAGTAGTGCGGGCTCGCCCTGCCCTTGGTCATCATGGCTGATGCGTAAACTATTAGAAATTGCCTGTGTCATTGCTTCCTCCTGTGTATAAAATTTCTGGTTTGTAGAAGTTTCTCTCCTGAGCGAGAGCGATTTTTTGCATTCATCTTATGCATTTTGCTGTTTTTACAAAGATGAAATTGAATGTGTACATCACTTCTTGCTCGTCCAAACCTAATATTTAGTGAAGTGATGTGAATACGCTGAAATTAGAACTATTCCGTAGCAAGTGCTGAGCAACGATGTAGCCTGACCCTGCGCCAAGACCAAGTCCAGGAAAGGTTGCAGCACCAATCATGAACAGATTAGCCACGACTGTACAATGACTTGGTTGCCCCGACAACGGACGGAGCAGATAACTCTGGGCAATGGCATGGGACCCGCTGTAAGGGTCGCCGTACTTCCAATTAAGGTTGTAGTGAGCCAGATCGAGAGGACTGATAATTGCTCGCCCCAGAATTGCATCCGGTAAGTTTGGTATGTGCTGACCAACAATATCAATCACGTGATCGGCAAAGCGGTTCTTGAGGTCCTCAGTCCATGTACCATCCCCAACATCAATCTTGTCTGCGGCATCACCACAAAGCTGAAAAGGTACGTCCAGTGCTTGTAGTACCACAACAGCTTGACCTGAAGGTGCGCGTGACGGATCGAGCGTGGTCGGTGTACCAACGCCAATTACTGGTTCAGCAGGTAACAAGCGTCGCGCTGTCTCGTTGAAATTCCGCGAGACTCCGTCCAGACCCGACGTAATGTGGGTATAAACAACGCTATTTAATCGCTCATCATGCCAGCGGGGGGTTCGGACAGAGCCAGGTGAATCGCTAGAACGCTATGACCATAGCGAAACTTGCTTGCCTGCTGCTTTACTAGTGGTGGTACAACATCCGTATCAGCGAGTAGCTTCAAGTACAGTTGATCAGGATTGGTTGTGGCAATGACGACCCGGTTAGCACGGTACTCCTCACCAGCCTCGGTTCGCACACCAACGGCTTTACCGCCCTCGACCAGAATGCGAGTCACGGTGGTGTTAGTGTAAATCGTGCCACCCTGATCTTGAATGAGCCGCGCCAAAGCGCGTACTACCATCTCGGCACCTCCTACGGCAACCGCCTGTCCAGCAGTTTGTGTGCCAAGGGCAAAGACTTGAACCCAAAAACCGCTGTTTGCCTCATCTGGCCCATGACCACTGTGTAACACCCACGGTGCCAGTATCCCTTGCCACACCTCGGACTTGAACATTGATTCGAGTACATCTCGGGCAGTAAGCAGAAACTCGGAGGCAAAGGGTGACGGGCCTTTGCCATCTGAACTGACCATCAGCTGCCGAATCATTGTAACCGCTTCTGGTGTGGTTAGATCCGTTTTCAACAGACTAAAGACCAGTGGTGCATATTGACCTATATTCTGCAGCATCTGCTGCCACGCTACACCATCACCAGAAGCCAGCCGCTCTGCTTCAGCGATATTCGCCTGCATATCCGTTGAAAGCACTGCAGCTTTGCCTCTCGGCATAGACACTCCAGCTGGCAGATAGGAATTTACCACGCTCAGACCGCGCTCCTTGAGTTCTGACCCTAAATCAGCATAGGCTTGAGAGAGCGTGAACAGGATGAGAAAACCTGCATAGACATCATGGTGAAAACCTGGGATTGTTAGTTCCTCTGTTCGGACACCTCCACCAGGACGATCATTCTTTTCTAGCATCAACACGCTCCAGCCAGCCTTCGTTAGATAGGCTGCGTTCACCAGCGCGTTGGGACCAGCGCCAATGATAATTGCATCGTATGATTCCATGATCGGTTCTTAAGTGCTATCCAACTTCTGATGGTACGTTGCTGGTATTGACAGCTTTGCAGTCCTAAAAGTCTCAAATAATGGTTGATTTCTGCTAAACTGCCCTAACTACCAAGCGCTTCTGCAATATTCGTAAAACCAGCCCAAGTTTTCCTAATCTTTCCATCAACAAAACGAGCAAAATGCACACCATTGACCGTCGTCCACCTTCCTGTAGGGGAAAAGCCTTGAAATGGTCCTCGGTGAAAACCGCCAAATGCAAAGCGAGTTGCCACCAAGTCGCCCTCAGCGACGACGTTCTGAATGGTATAGTGGATATCAGCAAAGGCATTGCCAAAGACGCCAACTCTCTGCTTGAATGTATCACGTCCTGAGTTAAGACTGGGGCCAGACGGGTTAGGAGCATCAAATTCGTATTCCGGTAAGTAATTTTCGTCTATTAGCTCCAATTTCCCTTGGTTGAAAGCTTCCTCGAATATACGTCGGATCACAGCCTTATTCTCTTGTGCTGACATAATTTTCTCCTGGTTGAACTAAGCTGCAAAATCTAAGAAGAACGCTTTGACAGGACAGATTGAGTCTCCCCATAAGGGCAAAACTGTATCCGTGATAACTTACCGTCCGTAAAGTGAGCAAAACAAATTTCGTTTACCTTCACCTTTTCGCCAGTTGCGGGAATGCCAGGAACCTCACCTGAGTGGGTGCCGATATATGTGAAACTAATGGCGACTAAGTTGTCTTCTGCAACCATCTCATCTATCGTGTATGTTATGTCTGGGTGTACCGCGCGGTACGTAATCATCAGCTGTTTTAATGACCCTCGCCCGTCTTTGATAGCATCTGCGGTAGGAATGAAGGGACTTGCACATACGAAGTCGGGGGTGCAAAGTTCATACAAGAGCTCTAATTTGTCTTGGTTAAAGGCGACCAGGAACATACGTTCTATCAAAGCTTTGTTCTGTTCTATTGACATAAAACCCTCTTGGTAATTCCTCTTGATCATCTATCAGCCAACTATTTTGCCTACTACGAAAACGCGCCAAGCTGTTTCATCAGTCCCAAGTCGTTCTCATTCACCCAAATTTCAACGATCTTACCGCTAGCGATGCGGAAGATATCAATTCCCTGATCCTTCACCTTGTTGCCAGTTGGGGGAATGCCTAGAAACTCGCCTTTGTGTATACCAGTGATAAACCAACGAGCTGCTACTTTATCTCCTTCAGCAATTTGGCGTTCCACCGTGAATTCAATATCAGGAAAGCCAGTACGAAGTCCCGTAACAAAACCCTTCATAGCCTCAACGCCCCGAATTGGCTCAGGCAGAGTAGGAATTCTAAAAGCAAAGTTAGAGTCCACGATCTCGTCAGCAACATCCAGCTTGCCATGATTCATAAGATCGTTGAAGTAACGACCGACAACGGCTTCATTGGTCTCTGTTGAAGGCTCTTCAGGTGTAGTACCTGGACTTGGGAACGCACCAATCTGCTGGAGCAGCCCGACGGTGTCTTCGTTAATGCGAGCTTCTACAAATTTGCCGTCTACAATTCGCAACCAGGACATTCCATCAATGGCGAAAGCTTTGCCTTTGGCAGGAATGTCGCCTTTTAGGGTTTGTAGTGGAGTACCAGTATGGGTACCGCGTGCAGTCCAGTGACCGACGACTGTGTCTCCCTGAGCCAACAGATGTTCAATTGTGAAATGAAGGTCAGGAAAAGCGGAG
>CALMVQ010000204.1:4767-50440 GCA_937873135.1 uncultured Scytonema sp.
GTCTCCCTGAGCCAACAGATGTTCAATTGTGAAATGAAGGTCAGGAAAAGCGGAGTGGAGCATGGATACAAGGTTCTTAAACTCAGCACCGCAATATGGCTCTGGATAAGTAGGATTGGTGCATATAAACTCAGGAACCATAAACTCATCCACGAAAGCCAGGTTTCCCTTGCTCATAAGCTCTCTATAGTAACGACGGACGAGTGCTTTGTTTGCTTCTGACATTTGATAGCCTTACTGACTGATGATGTATATGGGGTGCTTTTACTGAGCCATAGTCAATCTCAAAGCTTCGCAGAACCTTCGGCATAATCCAGTGAGTCAACAATGTAAATTGAAATCACTGGGTTTTGGGTCTTAGGCGATCGCTGCACGATCCAGGTTTGATAAGCATCGGTAATAATTCGTTCACTTTTCGCTGCTGGTGGCTTCCAGATGCTAGCCTCCCATTTGACGACAACCTTAACATTCGCTTTATCCCCTGAAGGCGTAACCGTAACTTCCTTCAAAGTGTGCACTTCATCAAAGAAAATACCGATAACACGCTCATACCAACCTTTGAATCCATCAAAGCCATACACTGTAGCTTCAGGAAAGCGCATTTCTAAACCTTCTTCAGCTAGGAAGGGAATATATTCCTCAAGCGGAGCGTGAACGTCTAATTTCCGATACCAATCCACTGCCAGTTGGTTTACTTCCGACTGGGTTAAAGGTGCTATATTAGCTACTGTCATTGTTTTTCTCCCTTTTAATCAGTGAAAATTTTTCTCTACTATTGACCACACTTAACACCAATCTTTGTACCCACAACTTCGTTCGTAAGCACCAAATCAATCAGGAACGGTCCGTCATGATCCAACGCTTTCTGGATCGCTGGGCCAATCTGGTCTGGCTTCTCGACCCGAATAGCTTGAACCCCCATAGCACGCGCCAACTCATCGAAATGGATGTGCGGGTCACACAAGTTAAAAGAAGATGGGTAATCGTGTTCTGGTATTTGGTGTTCACGCCAATAATGCAGAATGTTGAGCTTGAGTATCTGATAGCCCTGATTATTGCAGATGACGAATTTGGCATTAATATTGTGATGCACAGCAGTCCAGAGTGCTTGAATGGTGTACATAGCACCACCGTCGCCTGTGATCCCAATCACAGTTTTGTTTGGATGGGCCAATTTAATTCCAATTGCTCCAGGAACACCGACGCCTAACGAGCCTCCTCGCGTCTGGAAATAGTGTCCTAACGTCGTCGGTGGTATATACCGACACAGTTCGGGGGAATTGGTAATAGCTTCATCAAAGATGATTGCATCTGGCGGCAGCTGGGCAGCAAGTTCCTGTGCAAAACGCGACATATGCAGAGGCACTGAATCGTGAACAGCCTTATCGGCCTCAAACTGAGCAGCCAATTGCTGCTTCTTGTCCTCAGCTATCAGGACAGATCTTTCGTTTGCCGCTTCCTTTTTTTCAGCCGTTATGGTTGTCTTGATGGCAGTGGCTAGTTTTGCAAGCGTGGTTTTCGGATCGCCCAGTAGTCCAATACTTACTGGAAAATTCTTTGCTATTTCATAAGTATCCAAATCGATGTGAATTATTTTTGCGCTGTGAGTAAAAACGTTGGACAGGACAGGAAATACCTCGGGAAACACGTAAGTTCCAACAATTAAAATCGCGTCCGCCTGCAACGTGATATGGCGGCTATCATCCCCAAACATGTGACCTAGCAGTCCTCTGAACAGAGGATGCATGGCGCTTATGTTTGGTTCAGATGAGTCTGCTCCCCATACCTCGGCACTAATGAGTTCAGCCACGCAGGTTACTTCAGCCTGTGCATCAGAAACAGCTACACCGTCACCCACAATGATCATTGGTTGCGATGCAGCAGCTAATATATCTGCGGCTTTTGCCAACTGGTCAGGTTCGGGTGAAACCCTTGTCACAGGAAAGGAAGTAGGAACCACCTCTTCATCGTTATGAGTGTCGAGAATATCCATCGGCAGGGATACGAACACTGGTCCCATAGGCGGTGTCACAGCTATCTTGATGGCCCGGCGCAGCACACGTAAGAGAGAAGACGGATGAACAACTCGAGTTGCCCATTTTGTGACAGGCTTGGCCATACTCACAAGGTCGGCAGCCATTTGAGCATCCATGGCATCGTATTTGATACCAGCCTCACCAGCGAGTACCACTAGCGGCGCATGACCGCGCATAGCTTGGTACAACATGCCTACCCCATTTCCCAGACCAACACTGGTATGGAGTTGCACAACTGTTGGCTTCTTGGTAACGCGGGCGTAGCCATCTGCGGCTGCTACTGCGATTGTCTCTTGCAGCGCAAAGATATATTGAAAATCTGGATAGTAGTCTTTCAACGCATCTAGGAACCCTTCCTCGACAGTACCAGGGTTGCCAAACATGTAATAAATACCATCCGCGAGAAGCTGTTCGATGATGGCAAAGCGACCATTTCTATTAGCCATAACTTCCGCTTCCTTAAGCATAATCTGTTTTCTTACGGACTTACCAAGTTGTTTCAAATTTGGATTGGTTAAGTCTAATTCCATTGGCGGTCATAATCATTGCTGACCAGCTTAAGCCGGAATAGGTCTAACTCACCATCCGTACCGCGTCAGTCCTTTCTCCAAAACTTCTACTAACTTCTGACCAGTCATGTAAGAGTCTGGGGTAGAGCGACCCGTGATAAACGGATGGTCAACAATCACAGAGATACTTTTACCAACATTACCATGATATTGCCCATCTGGACCCGTAGCATCACGGAGGATATACTCCAAGGGATAGGGAGGCGGTCCCATGTTAAGGTCAGTTCCGACAAATCCAGTTCCATCTAGGTAATCATATTCCTTACAATGACCTGTGACGTGCTTACCCCATATAATGCTCTTACGATCCCCAAGGTCACGAGCAAAAGCCAGACAAGTAACACCGTAGCATTCTGCGGCTATCGGTTTCCCCATCTTGTAAAAGCTGAGGATGAGATCATGAACCCTATGGTTGTTCGCTAAATCTATGATCGGACCACTCCCACCCACTATTAGGATAGCATCATATTGTTCCAAATCCTTCTGTACTTCTTCAAGCGCTTGGTAGTAAGCTTCCATTTCCCGAAGAATTTTCGGAGAACTCCAGTAAGGCCGATCTGGTAACCATTTTGACAAAACTATTGGGTTGTCCAGCCGTGGGTTATTAGGGTTATCCAGGATCTTAACCTTCTCCGCCATCTCCTCTGAAACAACTGTCTTACCCAAAGGTGGGTCGATGAAATAAGGATCCATGCTAGGAGGAAGTGCTACAGGTCTTTTTCCTGTTGGAGTCGCAAAATCAACATGGTATCCTTCAACATCGAAAGCTTCCAGAGGACCTACCAACTCCTCACCCCAATAGCCCCACTCCGATAAAACTGTCAGAATTTTTTTCATCTGATCGCCTCTTGCTTATAAATTTATTTTGAGTTAGTTAGCTTGCACTTTTTACTCTTGTTAGAGGAGTGACAGATCTTTTGACTGAGAAGCGATTTGTTGCATAAGCAACTTGTTGGATTTGCTCAGTGATGGCGTCGATGAATGGTTCAACCTCGTGTCTTGAGCGACCAGTAACAAGGTCGCCGTCCACCACAACACCCGAAGGTGATGCTACGTATGTAGCACCAGCATTGATAATATCTGCAAGGACTACCTCGTGGCATATGACTCGTCGCCCTTTGAGTAACTCTGGCGTCGGCGTCAGCAGCCATAGTCCGTGGCACAGTGCACCTTTAATGATTCGAGGATTCGCCATCGCTTGAGCGTAAAACTGGACTGCAGGTGCAGTGCGAACAAGTTCAGGACTAATTGCAACATTCGATGGCGGCTCAAAGTAACGTAGGCGTACACTGGTGTAGTTGGCGGCCATAATTACAGCAGCGTAGTCGTTTACGTCCACGTTTTGAAAATCGATTTGCACTTCCAGAGTTTGAGGTGTCTTGCCTTCCTCAGTGTCACTAAAAAAGCGAAGACTCGATTTATTCCAGAGCCTAGACATAAAATGCACAGCTGCCCTGAGTTCTGAGAAACGCTGCTGATAAGCCTCAATTTCCTCAGGAATAAACTCATTTTCAACAAGAATTGCGATTTTCTTCCCTCCAAGCGATCTAGGTATCATATTGGTTAAATTTCCTCAGAGGCACGCTTATTTGTAACTGAAAATGCTATGAACTTTTTCTTAAGTCTTTGATAATAAGTTTAGGGAGAGCGAAATATGACTACAAGGGTCGATCTTTCGCAGTAAGTTTGCATTGTTTCGAATCTACTTGGTGTCAAACCAATAGACATCTCCGAAAATTAATTATGCGTTTGTCAAAACCTTTGGTAGGGGTGAACGGCAGGAGCGCCCCTACATCATTTCTGGAGATATCTATTTGTTAAAAAACCCAAACAATGCAAACTTACTTCGAAAGATTGGCTCTTGCGGTCGTGTTTCGGGCGTTGCATAATGGCAGTATGAATTAAGGTCAATTCTTATACAATGTCCTAAATGTGGCTCAACACATAACCGTAAGAATGGGAAAATACAAGGTAAACAGAATCACAAAAGTAAACTCCCAACATAAGGCAAGAGGCACTGGGTAATAGATAATGGAAGAAAACCCATAGCCTATTCTTTTACTCTACACTTAATATTTATTTATACTAACCTACTTAGCTCACTTTATAGTCATATCTTAACTTGCCGGAAAAACAAACCTATGAAGTTGACGACAACAACCTTTAACAATGAGCATTTTGAATTTGCATTCTGGGTAAAAATTATTACTAAGCATCCCTGCTGTATTTACTACTTTGGACCTTTTTTTAGTCCGCAGGAAGCTCAATTGTTTCTACCTGGATACGTTGAGGATCTAGAACAGGAGGGATATGAAGAAATTAGTACTCAAATTGAGCAGTGCCAGCCAAAAGAATTAACTATTTTTAGTCCTGTTGATAACCAGCAATTTGAGTTACTATTGAGAAAATCCGGTAATGAATAAAAATAATGCGTGCGGCTTGGTACGAAAAACTCGGTAACTGTAAAGACGTTCTGACTGTGGGTGAAGTCGATCTCCCTGAAGTTGGTTCCGGTGAAATACGGGTGAAAGTTTATGCCTCTGGGGTTAATCCCTCTGATGTCAAGCACCGGAGCGGGTGGGGTGGGTTAAAAATGCCACATCCTCGAGTGATTCCGCATAACGATGGTGGAGGGATAATCGATGCGGTGGGAGAAGGTGTATCTCCTGCTCGTATTGGGGAACGGGTATGGATTTATGAAGCCACTTTGAGTCGCCCTTTTGGAACAGCAGCTGAATATGTCATTGTCAAGAGTGAAAATGCTGTTTTCTTACCCGACAACACAGAATTTGCGGCAGGTGCTTGTTTGGGTGTTCCCGCAATGACTGCCCATTACTCTGTTTTCAGTGATGGCGCGGTTACTGGACAGACAATCTTAGTGACTGGCGGTGCTGGTGCAGTAGGCAATTATGCAATTCAGTTGGCAAAATGGGGTGGTGCAAATGTTATCACTACAGTAAGTTCACCCCAAAAAGCAGAAATCGCTCATGCTGCGGGAGCAGATTACGTCATCAACTATAAAACGGAAGATGTTGCCTCTCATATTGAAGAGATTACAGGTAAAGAAGGTATAGACCGCGTGGTTGAGGTTGACTTTGCCAACAATCTAGAGATGAACTTGGCAGTGCTGAAGCGTAATGGAGTCATTGTTACTTATGCCTCTGATTCTGATCATCAACCTCAAATCCCCTTCTATTCCCTAGTGTCTAAAAACATCACAGTTCATTATGCGTTGGTCTACGTTATGCCACAAACAGCTCATCAAGCAGCCGTAGAGGATATTACCACTTGCTTAAAAGCAGGTATCTTAAGTCACGTCATTGCACACAAGTTTCCCCTAAACGAGATTGCGGCTGCTCATGAAGAAGTGGAAAGTGGACAGGTGATCGGCAATCTGGTTGTCGAGATAGTTTGAGTGCCCTAGCTTTTCGGATACCCTAATCTGACTCTTGACAAACTGTAAAAATCCTTAACTTGTCACGCATAGCTCATCTCTTAAGTTTGAGAAAAGCGACACCTGACGTAAAGCGTTAATGTTGATTGTGTTCTCTCTTCGCGCTCGTTACTGATGGACAAACTCAATGGCGATTTTCTTACGCGATCGCATTGATCGGCAGCCGCACCTGAAAACGGGTGTCACCCGGCTTGGAAAAGAAGCTGATGTCGCCATGGTGCATCCCAACCACAATGCGGTAGCAGATGTCTAAACCTAACCCAGTCCCCACCCCGACACCCTTAGTGGTGAAGAACGGCTCGAAAATACGCGGCTGGATATCTGGTGGTATCCCTGGTCCATTGTCAATAATTTCCACCAGCACGCAGTTATTTTCCCGTAAGGTACGTATCCAAATCTGACCCTGTCCACTCATCGCATCGATAGCATTGTCGATCAGGTTAGTCCACACTTGGTTGAGTTCGCTTCCATGGGCGCAGATCCGTGGCAAGCTGCGGTCATACTCGCGCGTTAAGCGCACGCCCCGTTTGAGCTTATGATTTAAAATAGTCAGTGTACTTTCAAGCCCCTCATGCACGTCTACCTCTTGTCGTGGGGCCTGATCCATGTACGAGTAGTCCTTGATCGCTTTGACTAGATCGGAAATCCGCTTTGTGCTATGCTCAATCTCAGACAACAGATCAACACCTGTCAGTGTCTTCTCCAGCCAGGTCAACACGTTACCTAGCGAGTCTGTGGGCACTTTCTCCACAACGGTGTCCAGCCAGTTAGCGTCTAGTCCTGCCTCTACGAATGTGGCCGCAAGTTTCCACCCATTAGCCACACCATAAGCGTCTAGCTTGGCTGCAACTTCGTCCTCTAGGTCGCTCTGTATCATTGGGTTTTGTAGCACTTTTTTGTTACGTTCTGTAGCGTCTCGCGGCAAGTCACCAATAAACGCCAGTTGCGCTTTCGTCATCTGCTGCTGATTAAGCTTGAGTGAGAAAGATGACAACCCTTGAAAGGTTTCATGTAATTGCCTCGCAGCCCGAAGCCCCGCAGCAGCAGGATTATTCATCTCGTGAGCGAGACCTGCGGCTAAGGTGCCAAGTGCAATCAGCTTTTCGTGCTGTTGTGACATTGACTCGATGATTTGCAATCGCTGCGCCATGACGCACAAAAGCTCACGGGTAATTGAAGGAAAATGTGTGAGCATGTCCCAGAAAGCATCTTTTTCCAATCGAAAAAGATGGCTTTCCTTTAAGGCGTGTGCATTGGCGAGGTAGGGCTTGTGTAACAATATAGGGAGTTCACCAAAAGCTGTTCCAGATTTGTAAGTGTTCAAATATTTCTCCTGGCTACCAAACTTTTTCGTGATCCAAAGCTTGCCTTCTAGCAGCACATAAAAATAATCAGCCGACTCACCTTCTGTCACAAGTTTTTCGTCTGGCAGCAGCCATACCTCGCTACCGTGTTCACACAACCAGTACAGTTGTTTATCCGTCAACTGTGCGAAGAGCGGCACTTGGCGTAAAGCGTTGAGATCGATCATGTTTACACCTTGCTGAGATATTGATGGATGAACTGAACAGCGATCGCACCCTCGCCCACCCCGGAAGCAACTCGCTTTACCGACCCATAACGCACATCTCCAGCAACAAAGATGCCGGGTACACTCGTCTCAAGTAAAAAGGGGTCACGATCAAAAGTCCAGCTTCGCGGACAACGGCGTTCGCGCATTAGGTCAGATCCAGACAGGATAAACCCTTGTTGATCTCGCTCCACAAGACTATCCAACCAATCGGTATGCGGCATCGCACCAATAAAGATGAACAGCGAAGTAGTGCTTACAGTTTGCTTCTCGCCAGTGACGATATTAGCGATGACGATCGCCTCTAAGCTAGTCTCACCTTTGACCTCAACGACATTAGAATGTACCTTGACTATAATATTGTCTGTTGCCGAAATTTGGTTGATCAGGTACTGTGACATGCTTTTAGTGAGGGAGTCACCGCGCACCAGAATAGTTACCTTGCGGGCGTACTTAGAAAAGTACATCGCTGCCTGTCCAGCCGAGTTCGCTCCACCAACGATATAGATCTCTTCACCACTACAGGCGATCGCTTCAGTCTGAGCTGCACCATAATACACGCCTGCCCCAGTCAGCCGCTCAATACCGGGTACATCAAGCTTGCGCCACGCCACACCGGTGGCAATCATCAGCGCATGACAACTGATCTCGCTTCCATCAGCTAGTGTGACAATTCGATAGGGATCTTCCACGCGAACACCAGTCGCCTCCTGCGGCGTCAGGATCTCCACGCCGAAGCGTCTAGCTTGAATCACAGCACGCCTAGCCAGATCCCCTCCACTAAGTCCAACTGGAAAGCCCAGGTAGTTTTCAATGCGGGAACTTGACCCCGCCTGCCCCCCTGGAGCCTCTCGTTCAATTAGCACTGTGTTCAGCCCTTCAGACGCCCCATAAACCGCTGCTGCCAAGCCAGCTGGACCAGCTCCCACGATGGCGAGATCGTAGAATGCTAGTTCAGCTTGTGTCCTCAGTCCAATTTTCTGGGCAATTTCGACGTTTGTCGGCTGTATGAGACGCAAACCATCAGGAAAAAGTACAAGTGGCAGATGTTGCGTATGATCAGACTTGGCATATGTCACTAGACGGCGAGCCTCTTCATTTGTCTCAATGTCCAACCACTGATAAGGCACTTGATTACGACCCAAGAAGTCTTTTACTTGATGCGACTTAGGCGACCACCGATGACCAATGACGCGAATCCCTGCAAACGGGGGACGAAACGATGAAAGCCAGTCATCAAGCAAATCATTCAGAACCGGGTACAAGCGTTCTTCCGGGGGGTTCCATGGTTTTAACAAGTAGTAATCAATCTTGACGGTGTTGATGGCACGGATAGCAGCATCAGTGTCCGCATACGCCGTTAGCAAGGTTCGTTTAGCCTCGGGGAAGAGTTGCATTGCTTGTTCAAGAAACTCTACGCCACTCATCTGCGGCATCCGCTGGTCCACTAGAAACAGTGCCACTGGCAGGTTGCGCAGTTTCAGTTTTTGCAGTATGTTAAGGGCTGTTGCACCTGAGTCCGCTCGCAGTACTCGGAAGCGCGGGCTGTACTCGGTTCGGAGGTCACGCTCTACTGAGCGCAGGACTTCAGGGTCATCGTCTATTGTAAGTAGTGCAGGCTTAGCCAGTACAGGGTTAGCCACAATCGCTCCTTCTTAAAAATTTTTGCAATATAGTGGTTCTCAATTGCTTGCAATACCCTCAGTCTTGAGGAGTCAGCTATACAAAAGTCATGAGACAGAAATCAGGAGTCAGAATTTTGAGAGATTTTAACTCCTGACTCCTTTAATTTAGGTGTGCTTTATTCACAGAAGAATCGCAATAGAACCTATACTCTTGCTATCTCGACACTCTCATACTTATCTAACACAGTGACGCCCTCGCAGAATGAACTCATCTTGAGGAAATACAACACATGCTCAGGTGGACCAACTAGATAAATTTTAACATCGGCACCCAGCTTTTGCTTAATGAAAATGAGGGTTCGCAGACCAGCAGTAGTTATACATTCCAAGTTTTGTAGCAGCAAGACGAGGTGTTTGATTGGCTGGGCTGTTGCTTTATGCAACTCTTCCTGAAGCAGTCCCACACCACTAGCATCTAGTAAGCCAGTTAAGGATATCTTAGCAGTACCTTTAGTTATTTCCAACAGAGTTGCATCAAAAAATACCTGAGTGGGAAGAAGTCTCACTCGAACTTTCAATTCGTCTTGAGTTGATGGCAGTTTGACACTCAGGCTTTCGGCATCAAAATCCGAATATGGTTGCCCATTAATCCAGACTTCGCCAATGCGTACACTGCCAGGTGGAAGAATATCTGGCGCAATCCGCAGGATGTTGTCCTTAAAGCCACCTGACTTCGGTTTGAAGTACAAATCCATCGGCTGTTTAGTAATCAGCAGGTTCGTATAGATACAAGCCAAGTAGGCCAGTTCAAACGAGTGGTAACCGCTCATCGCGTGGCTGCCCTTGCCTCGCTCAGTTTTTCCAAGAAGGTAGGGAAGTCCATTAGCAAAAACATTGTAGTAAATACCTCCTACTTGGGTATCGAGGAAGTAAGAGTTATAAAAAGCTGCCGATTCACGAGCCAACCTTTTATACTCAGGGTTCTCAAGTGAGCCAGCCAAAATCATATAGGCTAAAATAGCCTGTTCCTGCTGCCACCAAGCCTTACGGTCATGCCACACAAAACGGTGTACCTCTTGCCCTGGTTCTAGTATGCGTTCCACAACATCATACCATCCCCCACGCTGTTGGTCGCTACCAACTGCAGGCATAATTTTAGCAATCTTTTCGGCCAGAGCTGCGTACTTTTCTTTTGGTTTCAGGTGGTGCATACGCATGAGGTTCCAAGCAATTTTGAGGTTGTGACCCACAACTGCTCGGTTCAGCTGCCATCCCCAAGTTGTGTCATGGCTCCAATCCTCATAAAAACGTTCCTGAACAAACGGGCTATGGTCGTAATCTGGGAAATGCTTTTCAATTGTGTCAAACGTATACTCAAGCAAATCGGCGTATTTCTCCTCGCCTGTTGCTAGCCAGAGATTGATTAAATAGGCTGGAGCATGGTCACCTACAGAGTTCCAGTTTTTCTTTGCACGGTTATGACCCAAAGTCTCACTGTGGGGACTGAGGGTAATCGGGTCAATGTGTGAGAAAAACCCTCCTTTGTCCGTTTTGTCGAGGAAATATTTGTTAAATAGATTGATGGTCAACTCAATGTCATTCAGAATCCGTGAATCGCCCGTTATCCGGTATGTTTGGGTAGGACCAGCCAGCGCATAAATCTGCTCATAAGCTGGGATAGCGTCATAATCGTCCCCAAATTCTGAGGCGAAGACTTTTTGTTCGCTTCCATCTAGCTGAACGTCAACGGCATGATACCAATAGCAAATTTCTTCGCCCTCATCAAGAAAACGCATGTGTTCACGCAGGTATTCAGTTCCTTTTTCAGCAGCCTCTAAGTAACGGTCGTCCCCAGTAAGCATGTAAGCTGTGGCAAAACCATAAACCAAACGGGAAATGGTGTCGGTTTCTTGACCCTTGCCTGCTCTCTTTGTTCCAACCCAGCCTAGATCAGTGCGATATTTTCGATAATCAATTTCGCCATCACCAAACTGCGCTTTTAGATAAAAATTAGCAAGACTTTGTATCTGGTTGATCCACCAATTTGGTCTTTCAAAAAAATACTCCCCTTCTGTTCTGCCCAGAAAGACTATATGTTTGCCTTCAAACTTGTACTGACTCGCCTCAAGATAGAAAATGCCATACACAAAAAGATACTGATTTCGGACAAACATAGAGTTCATCTGAACAGTACAATCAGAGTAAGGCTCTCCAAGATTGCGCAACAGTTCTGCAGAGGTTGTTGAGGTTAATGCTACCTCAATTTCCCTGCCATCTGACGTGTTGAGACCGAAAGTACCGAAGGCTCCCTTTTGTGCGTCAAAATTAGTAATATAACCAGCGAACGAATCTGAAAACGAAAAACCTGTGTTACTCATTGAATTTACTCCATTCGTGTAAATTACTTACCAGAAAATTCTTGGGAAATGAGAACGACAATGCTACGACCTTTAACAAGACAGAGATTGTCTGAAACCATAGTTTCTTCCCCCGATTCCACAATATCCATAGGGGAAGGCTCCGCAGTGTCTATGACTTTGTACCATTCCCTATCCTGAAGCTCGGGAAGTTCAAAGTGGAGATCCTCCCAGTACATATTGAACATGAGGTGAATATCTACTGATCCTTCAAAGCCTCCTACAGTACATGCAAGAACTCTGGCATGAGGGTCGTCCCAAGCTGGGTTAAACAACTTACAACCATGCCAAGAGATGTCTGCTAAACCGCGCTCATTCACTTCGCCACTGAAGAAATGGCGGCGATGTAAAGCAGGATGACAATAGGACTTGCGGAAACTGATCATCAGCTTGAAAAACCTGAATATATCCGAGTTCTTCTCCACAAGATTCCAGTCAAACCAACTCATCTCGTTATCCTGGCAGTAAGCATTATTGTTGCCAATTTGGGTGCGTCTGACTTCATCACCAGCCAGAATCATTGGTACGCCCAGAGACAACAAGAGAATGGCTGCGAAATTTTTAATTTGTCGCCGACGCAATGCATCGATTTGTGGATCTTCAGTCTCTCCTTCAGCGCCACAATTCCAGCTCAAATTATCATTGATGCCATCCCGATTGTCTTCACCGTTGGCTTCATTGTGCTTGTCGTTGTACGAAACCAAATCATTGAGTGTAAACCCATCATGACAAGTGATGAAATTGACGCTATTGATTGGTAGATGACCGCTCGATTCGTAGAGATCAGCACTTCCAGCAAGCCGCCAAGCAACTGCGCCGACTAGTCCTGGATCTCCTTTGACAAAGCGTCGGATATTGTCTCGGAAATGTCCGTTCCATTCTGCGTAACGATATCCAGGGAATTCACCAATCTGATAAAGTCCACCTGCATCCCAAGCCTCAGTAATGATTTTGGTCTCAGCCAAGACTTCAGATGTTTCAATATGCCAAAGTACTGGTGGATGCGTCATTGGTAGTCCGTCCTGCCCACGGGCTAGGATAGAACCTTCATCAAACCGAAAGCCATCAACATGCATCTCTCGCACCCAAAATTTCAGACAATCCACGATCAACTTATGCACCATGGGATGGTTGCAATTGATGGTATTCCCACAGCCAGAGTAGTCTTTGTAGTACTGCTTGTCGTCGGGTATGAGGTGATAGTAAACGCTATTATCAATGCCTTTGAAGTTGATGGTTGGACCCAGATGGTTGCCTTCGTTGGTGTGGTTAAAAACTACATCCAAGATGACCTCGAGCCCAGCTTGATGCAATGCCTTGACCATATTCCGAAACTCCCTGATGGGGCTTGTTTCAGTAGGAGAAGCACAATATGAAATTTCAGGGGCGAAGAAGCTGAGCGGGTTGTATCCCCAGTAGTCTTTCAGTAGCTTGCCGTTAACTTCTCGGATAACATCCTTTTCATCAAAGTCAAATATCGGCAGCAGTTCAACAGCTGTAATGCCCAACTCTTTCAAGTAAGGGATCTTCTCAATGATTCCATAGAAGGTACCGGGGTGGTTACAGCCTGAGGAAGGTGATTTAGTAAATCCGCCAACATGCACCTCATAAATGATGGTTTCATTCATTGGTCGCTTGAGAAGACAGTCACCTTCCCAATCATAATCTGAGATATCGATAACTACACTGCGCATCGAGGTGGTCAGGTTGTCTTGTGGTCCCAAAGCATCGGTGCGGTTCCAAAGGGCATTGCTATTGCTCCTAGCGTAGGGATCAATTAATACCTTATTTTTGTTAAAGCGGTGTCCTGCTTCTTGTAAATCCTGAGGACCATCAACTCGATAGCCATAGCCAGTGCCAGGTTTCAATCCTCTAACATAGACATGCCAGAGGTGGAATGTTTTATTTATTTTTGGGTTTAAGTTAATAATTTGTGTGGGTTCTAAGTCATCATGCTGATCAAACAACAACAATTCGACAGATGTGGCATGCTCTGAAAAGATTGAGAAGTTTACTCCATCTTTGTCCGGAGTCGAACCCAAAGGATATGTACTTCCTTGTTCTATTTTGTACGTAATTCTAGCTAATTCCGTCTGATATTTAGGTGTTGTTACAGTCATTTTGTTGTTCTTCTCACTAGAAAATTTCAATCAGTCATCTACCCCATTTCCGCTGCTGATTTCTTCATTGATACATAGGTAATGGTCGAGGATATCATCCGATAGAATTGCCTATGTATCAAGCCCGTATGAATTTCCAGTTGAGCATTTGGCAGCGCTTCAAACAAGAGATGTTGTCCTAGAAGCTCAAAGTACCAATTTGGAATATCCGCGATCCAAATCACTTGAATAAGGTTAGTAGCATTAACGTAGTTACAGAGAAGTTGATCGGAATGCTCAGAAGGTAGAGGAGCGAAAATTTGCTCCATAATTCCTCCAGGACGGACTTATGCTGAATCATACGGCTCAGCGCGCAATCCTATATTTAGGGCGTTAATCCTAGTTTTGATCTGAAACCAATAATTCTATCTTTCACTTTACTTATGTAATCGTGAAGGCTTGGATAAGCAAGGATAGTCTGTTTCTACTACTAGAAACTTTTATTATTAAAATTACGAAAAATCAAGCACATTTTTGTGCTTAAATGTCAGATAATATTTTCTATTTTTATTGCTGTTGCACCTCTATTGAGAATGGACTTACACCAGAAAGGTAGTTGATTTTTGGCTAACTCTTGGACCTATATACAAATTAAAGTAAAACTCATATTAGCTCAGCCTTCTTTCTTGCTGGATAAGTCTATTAATAATTAACTTTAAAGAAAGCGAAGCTTACTTACAAGGGTAGATATTTTGGACCTAGTTTGTCTTCTTTCGGTAGTGTGTCGAAGAGAGTGCAGAATGCCTCATAGAACACTCAGTTTGATTGATTTTTGCAATGTATTGAATGGGTAAGTATTATCCTCAACTGTTTGTTTAAGAAGCAACGCAATAGTACCGCTACGCGGAATTAAAAATGACCAAAGCTTGCTATTCAATCTTTCTAGCAATTCCGAATGGTCGCTTTATTTCAGTCGTCATGTACTAGACTCGTCCGGAATATGATTTGGGTACAAAAAAATGGTAGAAATTAAGAAGGCAGAAGTACGTTCAAGGCAGCGTGTCCGTCAGGACAAGGCAGCTATGCTGCTATGTATCCCCATAAATGAATTTAGGGGATTTAATAAGGACGCCTTTTTTCCGAAGCGCTATGCGTCTCGGAAAAAATTCTTTGATCTTTTTCAGAGACTTTGTCAAGGGCGATCAGAACCAATAAAATCGATTCTCAGGAAGATATTGAATTAACCTCAAATCGATTTCGTCACCCAATTCTTCAAGTTGTGCATCTATGTTGTTTAGCCGAGCGTTGATTCGTTCTGGCTGCCCACACTCCAGGTGTTAGCAATTAGCATCTTAGTAATTAGCAATTAATAACTCAGATTATTGAAGTGGTAATGACGAATTAGTTTGACCTGTTGGTTCGGTAATATTTATCACAGCACGATTACTGAGTATGGGTTTGCGGGTTTTCAAGTCAAATTTATATCCATTTGGCAAAATATGAAGTCTTGCTCCACAAATTGCCAATGGCTCATCCTTGAGAATGTCCTCAACGTTGGTGTGTATGATTTCTGATTGATCCACAATCGTGATACAACCTTCCCCAATCACTTCAATCTGGCTATCGGTTACCAGCATAGCAGTATTCTCATCAATGCCAAAACCTAGAACAGCAGGCTGCTGTGATAAGGCTGAAAGTAAGCGACCTAAACGCCCTCGCTGGGAAAAATGCTGATCGATGACAACTCCAGGAAGGAAACCCAAGCCAGGACCCATATTTGCAATTTCAATCCGAGGATTTGTCTCTGAGTCTCCTTCTACAATCATCACATCCGGCATAATAGCAGCTCCGGCACTTGTACCGCCTATAACAATCCCCTCCACGCTGCGTTCGTGAATTGCTGCATCTATTTCTGTATCTTTAAGAATGCTCGTGATTCGGGCTTGATCTCCTCCAGTAAAAAATATGCCCGTAGCGTTATTAATAGCTTGTATAGCTGTAGATGAAGACGCATCTTCACGAGTTTCGGTGTCAACTATCCGAATTTCTTCGGCTCCAAGCCTTTCAAAAACTTTAATATAACTTTCTCCTACTTCTCTTGGTAGTTCTGTTGCCGCTGTTAAAATGACAATCCGAGCTTTGGTGCTGCCAGCGCATCGCACAAATTCTCGCAGAATCCGGCAATCTCCTTCTTTATCTTCTGCTCCACCAATTATAACTAACTGCCTTTTAATTTCACTCCTCACCATAATATCTCCTGATATAAGTTATGCTTATTGAATAAAACATGATAATTAAAACCGCAAGCACATCCCTTTGGTAAATTAGGATACAACTTTAAAGTAGTAATGTGTATACTCTGAAGGCGATCGCCGTACGCACATCCGGAAATTTCATTTATATTTCCCGATATACGTTCTAGATGTTTTCAAGTTTTACACTCAAATCTTACTTCTTAAAAAGGGTAAAATTTCACTAAGGCGTATAGAAATCCGGAATCATTTGTGAAAAAATACGGAGATGAAAATCCTTATTTTACAGTCATTACAGCTTTTATTCATTCTCATGTATCATTTATGACTCCTATCGTTGCATTGCTGTTATTAACTGCCGTCACGTACCTTGCTAAAAACACTTCAGCTATGCTGCTTTAATCCCACGCTTAAAAACGTGGGATTAAAGCTTGGACGCCGCCTTGTATCTCACGCTACGCGTCTCGTACCAGGACTTTTTTTAGCGGGCTTTATACTTAAATCCGTAGTTTTTCTTAATGCGATTTACACAGATACAACACGCAACAAAATCAATGCCTTTCTTTGTAACTTTTCACCGCATGTGAAGATTGAAAGAAGGTAAAAATTAGGTTTAAAGAATTCAGACTGAAGAGATGCAAAGTCGGCTGATGGAGGGAACCTCATTACTGCTGCTATGAGGTGAGCTATGTCCAAAGAAACGGTACTCCAATCTAAGGCACTTCCCTGTCAAATCAGAAACCTGAGCCACACCCGCATTCTTTGGTGATGGGTAGGTGACAGGTTTACTCTCAGAACTACAATTTAAGAGTGCATTCGAGAATTAATTTTTGATTTAATTGGGAATAAGGTTGAATTTCCAGGGCGCGGCGAAAAGCGAGGATAGCTTCTACATAATTTCCCATTGCGACATAACACAAACCTAGACCATGAAGTGCGCCAAAATGCACTGGATTAAGATGGATAACCATCTGACAGTCAGCCAGTGACTTTTGATACTCGGAGGTGGTGTAGTAAAGATAGGCACGGCGATTCCAAGCTTCACTAAAATCTGGTAGGTTGCTGATAACTTCTGTGAGTACTGCTTCTGCTTCAGTAATTTCTCCTAAATCCATAAGCTTTTGACTACGTTCAATCATTTCCAGCCCATAAATTCCCTTTTGCTGATACCAGATACGCCAGAGCTTCATTGTTGCCTCTTCGCGAACTGTTTCGTCGGGGTTTTTCAAGTCTTTAAGTAAAGAATCGATAAATAAAGAATCCATGAATTTAAAGTCAAACTCAATATACTAAATCAAAATTTGTACAAGATTATCACAGAAGGTCCTGTTGTTCTTATACCGAATAAATTAGGAGTCAGGAGCCAGAGTCAGAAAATTTTTAGGCGAGTAATGGATGAATCTCTCTTATACAGAACGTTTTCAATCCTTGAAGATATTATAAAACTTTTCGTTTTTGAAACCTATACATAAAGCGTAGGATTATTTTAAATGCTAAATTCTAACTCCTAAATTATTACATAAATTGAAATTAAGGGATTAATTTGTGATTTATTGTATTCTGTAATACGATTAATACAACACTCTAAATTTTAGAGTTGTTAATAACTGCTTATGAATATCTCCGGGTTTTACAAATCGCAACCTCTAGGTGGTTGTTGAGCGCTTGATGATGGCTGAAAATTGATAAATAATAACAAAAATAAAAGACTATGCCAAAACAAAACAGCGTGTCCAGGCATATTGTTCTCACGTCCCATCCAAGTCACTTTGGTCCCAAACCAATTCCAATTAGTTGGGGAGCAAGCGATCCGTTGCAACGAGGTCCATTGATAGCTACGCTCACAAATCTTGCACAACGCAATGTGATTGGGACTCACTCTGGTAGTTATGCGGTTTATCGGGCATTAGCGGTGGCGAGTGGGGCACTGCAGTCAGATCATAGGGCCGATCTCACCAACACATCTCCTACAGAGCAGATTGGACCACACCCAAGTTGGTTTGATCCTGATAAGATAGTTTCTCTTGACCCATTTGGGGCAATTGTGGACCAAGTTTTTACATCATATTACGAACAAGGATATGATATCCGTCCAACAATCGCCATCACTAAGGCTCATATTAACATGCCAGAACTGCTTTCTTGTGTGGCAAAAGGACGCTTGCAGATTGATGGCAAGATTATGAAACCAGGTGGCGATTTGGTTGTTACAAAAGCTGCCATTGAGCCAGTTTGGTATTTACCGGGAATTGCCAAGCGGTTTAAAATCACAGAGGCAGATTTGCGTCGTGCCTTATTTGAACAAACGGGGGGGATGTTTCCAGAACTGGTAACGAGATCCGATCTGGAGGTATTTTTGCCACCCATTGCAGGCGTTACCGTGTATATCGTTGGAGATATCAGCGCGATCACCGATCCCAATAAACCCCTGGCTGTGCGAGTCCACGACGAATGTAACGGTTCGGATGTGTTTGGGTCGGATATTTGCACCTGTCGTCCCTATCTCGTACATGGCATAGAGGTGTGCGTGCAAACGGCACAAGCAGGTGGTGCGGGGATCATTATTTACTGCCGTAAGGAAGGTCGCGCTTTAGGAGAGGTCACGAAATTCCTGGTATATAATGCTCGCAAACGCCAGGAAGGTGGCGATCGCGCTGATGCTTACTTTACCCGTACTGAATGTGTGGCGGGCGTGCAAGATATGCGCTTTCAAGAACTGATGCCGGATGTGTTGCACTGGTTGGGCGTGAAGCGCATCGACTATTTGGTGTCTATGAGTAATCTGAAGTACGATGCTATTACTCAATTAGGAATTGAGATTGGCGAACGCATCGCGCTTCCAGAAGAGTTGATTCCTGAAGATGCATGGGTAGAAATGGAAGCCAAAAAAGCAGCAGGATATTATACCACAGGCGAGGTATTGGATGCAACTAGTTTGGCAGAGGTGAAGGGACGTTCTTTGGAATAGAAATGTAAGTTGTAAGTTGTTCTACTAACAACTTACAACTAGATAGTATGGGTGTGTCAAAGGAGTAGGTAGAGATGGAGATACGAACCGCCAATTCGCCAAGGAAAGAGGACATAGAGGTGGTTGCTTATTTGCGATCGCCTGTTGCTATTCGGGAACGATGTGGGCAGCTATTTACAATGGCAGTGTCCGGGAGATCGCGTCATTTTAGTTGTGATTTGAAGCATTTGGGAAGCGTGACGGATTATGTGACGGAGGTGATGCGGCAGCAGTACCCAAATTTGCAAATTCCGTTTCACAGTCGTTGGCGACATTTTGAAGCTGGCGGTGTGCCACGCAATACCAAGTTGGACGAGAAGTTAACAGGATTGACGCCTTTGGAGAAAGCAACAGCTCAGTTTGATTTGGCGATCGTCAGTGTTTTGCTGGATGCGGGTGCGGGCGATCAATGGTGTTATTATGAGCGGGATACCGGGCTGAGTTTCCAGCGTTCTGAAGGATTAGCTGTTGCCAGTTTCCAGATGTTTTGTCAAGGAGCTTTTTCTAGCAACCAAAAACACGTGACGCAAGTTGATGCTCAAAGATTGCAAGGATTTACAGAACAAGAATTAGCAGATGGGTTGCAAGTAAATTCAGAAAACTCCTTAGTGGGAATGACAGGACGTTTAAAATTGTTGCAAAAATTAGGTCAAGTCCTACTCTGTTCACCAGAGATGTTTGGGGAAAAAAATCCCCGCCCTGGTAATTTGGTGAGTTATCTGTTGAACCAATCTCACAACAACCAGTTGCCTGCCGCAACAGTTTTCAGTGCAGTTTTGGCGGGACTAAGTGATATTTGGTGTGGACGAATAGAAGTTGCTGGGGTTAACTTGGGAGATGTTTGGTTTCACCCAGACGTGAAGAGTGATCATTTAGTACCATTTCACAAACTTTCCCAATGGCTCACTTACTCTCTACTAGAACCATTACAAAAACTTGGTTTGGAAATAACTGGTTTAGATGTCCTTACGGGATTGGCAGAATACCGTAACGGAGGATTATGCCTTGATTTGGGACTCCTGAGCGCTAAATCCCCTGATATTTTACACTCATCTCATGCTGTAGGATCGGAAATTATCGTTGAATGGCGTGCCTTGACTTTGATTTTATTAGATCACATCGCCGATCAAGTGCGTGAAAAGTTAGGCATGAGTATCGAAGAACTGCCACTCGTGAAAATCCTGCAAGGTGGAACCTGGGGAGCTGGACGAAAAATTGCAGCTGAACTCAGAGCAGGCGGTATCCCCCCTATACAAATAGAAAGTGATGGCACAGTTTTCTAAGTATTATTTATCACTATTATAACCATGTAATATTATTTATCTTTTTACCTCCTGTCTCTGCGTCCTTGGCAACGGACACGTTGCAAGGGCGGGGGGAACCCCCGCACGCAAGTGTCCTCGTCTTGGCGGTTTATTTAATCGGTATTCACAAGCGCGGTTCGGCAGTAGTTGTTGGTTGTTAAAAGATCTTCTTAACCACTCCCCACTAACCAATATGCAAAATCAAGTCATACTCATTGAGCATCCATTAATTCAGCACAAATTAACGCTGCTCCGCAAAGTTGAAACTGACACAGCGAAATTTCGCGTCCTCCTGAAGGAGATAAGCTTGTTGTTGGCGTATGAAGTGACGCGGGATTTGCCGGTGAAGTACGAACAGATTCAAACACCACTATCTTTAATGAAAGCACCAATGCTTGCTCCAGATAAGAAGCTAGTGATTGTTTCGATTCAACGAGCGGGACAGGGAATTTTGGAGGGGATGCTGGAACTTATGCCATCAGCACGGGTAGGACATATTGGATTGTACCGCGACCCGAAAACTCTTATTCCCGTCGAATATTATTTTAAGGTTCCTTATGATGTGGAGCAACGAGACGTGTTAGTCGTCGATCCGATGCTGGCAACTGGTAATACTGCTGTCGCCGCAGTAGAAAGGCTGAAATCAACGAATCCTTTGTCGATTAAGTTTGTCTGCTTACTTGCTGCACCAGAAGGCATTGAGCATTTCACAGATGTGCATCCAGATGTCCCGATTTACACTGCGGCTATTGACGAATATCTGGATGAAAACGGTTACATTATTCCTGGATTGGGTGATGCTGGGGACAGGTTGTTTGGGACGAAATGAATATTATGCTATACTTTTGCAGAAATTGACCCAGAAATTCAACTCCTGGGCTAACTATTGGTAACTTCTCGCGTAGTTCAGAAACGCGCAACTATTTGGTACTCAGTATCAAGAATTATGCGATCGGTGAAAAGAAATCTCCCAGCCATTACTAACAAACTTAGCCATCTTCCAGCGACTTTATGGGTTTATTGTCACGCTGTCATGGTGGAGCGATCGCATGATCAAATGGCGACAGTATAGTGTAATATCATTTCCTGTTGAATAATTATCATTAAAGCTCACGCAAAGACGCAAAGGCGCAAAGAAAGACGCGAGATTTTTATGATGACTCATAAACGTTCCCAACGTTCTGAGTGGTCACGACACTTCAAGGGTTTTGGAATAGCGATGCCTGCGGCAGGCTGCGCCAACGCAATTCGCCAACAGAGTCATATTTTGCGCGAACAGAACTTTTTTGTCCAAAGTCCAAAATCAATAGTGAAGCATTGGTTATTCCACAATCAGTAACATTGCATGTCCGTTAGGATCTTTGACTAGGCAACCTTGGCGGTAAGGACTTGAGCTATCTGTGAACTTAATAATTCCTGATGAAACCAATTGAACTGTATTCTTTTTCAGTAGATTTACTGCCTGGTCAATATCATTGACGACTAACTCAATTTGCATGTGGGCAATGTCATCACTTTTCCAGTCACTTGGTATGGGACGACCGTTTCCAGGAATAATATAGTCCAGTAGTTCAATACCTACACTGGGTTGGCTGGGCCGCAATGGTGTAACTCGGACTTTTGCTTCTGGTAAACCATCGAGGTGCGCTTGCGTTTCACCTTGATTGAGGCTACCTCCTTCGATTTGCATTCCCAACAAGTCTCGGTAAAACTTGAGGCTTTGCTCGGTGTTGGCAACGGCGATCGCACTGTGATCGATTCCGAGAAATAAGCGCTCTGTCTGTTTATGCCACTTGTCTTGTCCTTTATCAGGCGGAAACCAAATCAACTCCAAATTGTGGCGATCGCAATCTTTGAACTTGAAAGCGCGGACACCAGAGGAAGCTTCATTACTAGGCGGTATTGTTTGCGGACTTACTGAAATGGGTTCAATCGGAAAAGATTGTAGGTGAGCATAAGCACGATCTATATCACTTACCACAATCGCCATATGTTGAAACCACAGATCATTTGATCGCGAATCACTGGGGATGGTTTTTCCCTCAACATTGAGATACTGCATCAATTCGATGAGTTCATCTCCAAGCTGTAAAGTGATAATGCGAATTTTTGCCTGTGCAACGCCTTGAAGCTCGTTGTATTCCTGTCCTTCAACAGTGATATCTGAAACAGATTCAAACGAAAGAGCTTGCGTGTAGAAATCCTGAGCGCGATCGGCATCTGTCACCGTTAATCCAATAGCTCGAATTCTTTGCGCCTGTACATTGGTGCGATCGGGCATATTCATAAATTCCTATTTCTGGTACTTTTAGAGCCACCAAGATCTATATATATACTATCGGTAGTTTAACTCTAGGCAAAGCTGGGTAAACGTAGACGACTATAGCAGGCTAAAGCGTAACTCTCTGGTATTTCTTCACAGGAGCGTTCAAGCCTTAGCTATTGGTAGCCATAGGCAAGCCCGTGTGCTTCTACAGTCAAAAAATAATTTTCACGACTCCTCAACGGATCACTATAAAATAGAATTGCTAACACTTGTGAGAAAACTTGAACCCGAGTTCTTTAAGAAATCGGGCTTCTGGATATGACAATTCTTCCATGGGCAGATAGGATAATGTCTATCAAATCGAATAATATGGAAGACCTAATATTTTTAGGTAGTCCGATTATTATTTTTTATAGATCAATCTTGAGATAGATTGGTATTTATCCCCCTATCGGCAGATAGTTAATAGCAATATAGAACAAGGTATAGGTGAGCGCTTTACAAAAGTGAGGATGCAAGAAAATAGTATGCACTATCCCCTAAGCCTTTAGGGATACATGGTGGATATATATGCTTCGGAAACAGTAAGCACGACTAAATTAAGAGAAGTAATCATGGTGTTTGAAGGAGAAAGCAATGCCGACTCTGCCTTTAAATAAAGCGAATCTACCTTACCCCGATCCAATGCATCCCGTCGTCGTTCACTTTGTGATTGCGATGGTGTTGTTTGCCTTCTTTTGCGATGTTGTAGGTTATTTCACCCGTAACCACCGTTTGTTTGAGGTCAGTTTTTGGAACATGTTCGTGGCTTCAGCTGCCATCTTTGTCGCGGTTATCTTTGGTCAGTTTGAAGCAGGTTTGGCACAAGCCTACGATGCAGCCCAGCCAGTACTGAACAAACACACGATTATTGGTTGGTCACTTTCAGCGATTCTCGTTGGCATTACAGCATGGCGATTCGTGATTCGCAGCCGCGATCCGTTGAAGATACCGACTGCTTACTTGGGTGTAGGTATGTTTTTGATCTGCCTGGTGTCCTTCCAAGTCTATTTAGGAACCCAACTGGTTTGGGAATATGGGTTGCATGTGGAACCTGTAGAGGAAGCAATTAAGAAAGGGGTTTTGAAATGAACTTTCAACTCATGCAACTAGTGTGGGGGTTCAAGTTGGGTGCTAACGGACTACCTTACAAATTGCCAATTCATCCGCAACTCGTGCATCTAACTTTAGGTCTTTTCATCATCGCCATCATCTTTGACATCGCCGGAACATTTTTTCGCTTTGAAAAACCGATTTTCCGTTTTTTAGCCCTCCCTGCCCTTCGTGAGGGCTTCTTTGATGTCGGGTGGTATAATCTTTTGGCTGCAGCGGTCATCACATTCTTCACTGTAGCAGCAGGTTTTTTTGAGATGATTCTGGCAAATCCACCTAGTGATATTAAGAGTCCATGGGGATTGGAAGAAGGTCTAACGATGATCTTACATGGATTGGGTGGTGTCTTTTTGTTGGCGGCGATTGTCACTATGACTGTTTGGAGAGGTTTCCAGCGCTATCAGTGGCGTCAGAGGGCTGTCAGACAAGTAAGCTGGAGCTACTTAATCGTAGGGATTGCAATTATGGGTATCATGTATGTTCACGGAACGCTGGGAGCTCATCTAGGCGGTGATTTTGGTGTTCACAATACGGCTGGCCACTTACTCGAACGTGGTGAAAACCCCAACGTACTGCTTAAGTAACAAAGAGTCATTCGGTGCCATGAGTTGAGATAAGGGATTGCGAAATCTTTGTCAGTAGCAAAAATCGGGAGTTTATCTGTCACAAAGATTTATGGAATTGCTCTTATCAAGATTCATTCACTTATAGCAAGCGAATTCTCCTGCCTCCTTACTTCAGTGCCAAAAGCGTGTAATCATAGATAATTTTTTTTATGCGAAAAACTTTAAACGCTCTGCTCTTGGCTATCTTTATAGCGGTCATTCTTGGTGTCAGTCATTGGGTTGGACAGCAGGCATACTCATGGATGCCCCCTCAAGCAACAGCAGAAGCAAAACGGGTTGATGAAATCTTTAGCTTTCTAGCATCAGTAGGAACGTTCATCTTTCTAGGCATCACTGGTGTCATACTGTATTCGATTATTACTTGTCGCGCACCTAAAGGAGATTGGACTCACGGTCACCCAGCAAGAGGTAGTGCGAAGTTAGAAACCCTCTGGACAGTTGTTCCCACCATACTGGTATTATGGGTTGCATTGGAAAGCTTCCATATTTATGAGGAATTAAACATTCTTGGTTTGACACAGATCGTGCATCTGCATATAGAAGAACCTGCATCTGCTAACACGGTTCACCTGGATGGTAAACCTATTACTCAAGACATTAGGGTTATAGCCTCGCAGTCGGGTTGGTCTTTTATCTATCCAGGTAATGTCACACGTAACGAATTGCATCTGCCGATTAATGACCGCATTCGCTTAGTGTTCAATTCGGAGGATGTTCTCCACGGTTTCTACGTCCCTGAATTCCGCTTTAAGCAGGATATAGTTCCCAAACGCGATATTGTCATTGTAATCGACCCGATACGTGCGGGTAAATATCGGCTGAATGATTCTCAGTTCAGTGGCACAAACTTCGCTTTAATGCAAGCAAACGTATTCGTTGAGTCCCGCCAAGCTTATGACCAATGGCTGATGGCTGCTACGAATCAGCCTACACTGGCATCTAATAAAGCGGCTATAGAACCTACCCAACAATCAAAGAAAATCTTCAATAGTCACTGGCAAACAGTCCAGCCTATTGAGCCAACTATAGTAAATAATTCCAGATCCATCACCTAAGTAGGTCGGCACAAATAAATATAACTAAGTGCTTAGCGTCGTCCTTGGTCATTTGTCATCTGTCAGACACATTGCAACACTTTCCGCTTAAGACTCAATCCCCTATAATTCCCTCCCTTCACCTTTAAAAAAAAAGGTGTGAAAAATCAGGAAGGAAGAGGAGTGCTAGAGTCGCTTCTGAGGGTGGGTAGTTCTGATCTCCTTAATCCGGATATGACCAAAGACAAATGACAGTTAACATACGTGTATTTAATGACACTAATTTATTGAACAATGACAAATAACTCCACAAAAGGCACTTCTCCGTCTGACGAGTCCGAAGGTTCTCAAACAGAGCCACAAACAAGCTGGCGCGAATACTTTAGCTTCAGTACTGACCACAAAGTCATCGGTGTTCAGTACATGACGACAACGTTCTTCTTTTTCCTCGTTGGCGGACTTTTCGCGATGTTGATTCGTGCCGAATTGCTGACGCCTAATTCAGATTTGGTTGATCGCCCTTTCTACAATGGCTTGTTCACCATGCACGGCACGATCATGATCTTCCTGTGGATCATCCCTTTCAATGCCGGTCTTGCCAACTACTTGATTCCGCTCATGATCGGGGCGCGGGATATGGCTTTTCCTCTGCTGAATGCGATCGCCTTCTGGATCATTCCCCCCGCAGGTATTTTATTACTGTCAAGCTTCTTGCTACCTTCCGGGACTGCCCAAGCTGGCTGGTGGTCTTACCCGCCAATTAGTCTTCAAAATCCTTCTGGTCACTTATTTAACGGCGAATTGATTTGGATAGCAAGTTTATTCATGCTAGGTATCTCATCAATCATGGGTGGGGTGAACTTTGTGACAACCATCTTCTGGATGCGGGCACCGGGGATGACGTTCTTCCGGATGCCAATCTTTGTCTGGACATTCCTAAGTTCTCAATTACTCCAACTGTTTTGCTTGCCTTCCCTGACTGGCGCATTGATCCTGCTATTTTTCGATCTGACTTTAGGAACAAGCTTCTTTAAACCTTCAGGAAATGGCGATCCCATCCTCTATCAGCACTTATTCTGGTTTTACTCCCATCCGGCAGTTTACGTGATGGTGCTGCCAGTTTTTGGCGTTTTCTCAGAAGTCCTCCCAGCTTTTTCCCGCAATCCCCTATATGGCTACCGCTCAGTGGCGATCGCATCAATCGCAATCGCGGTAGTCAGTACTGTTGTCTGGGTACACCACATGTTCGCTAGTGCCACACCAAGCTGGATGCGGATGTTGTTTATGGTAACTACGATGTTAGTCGCCATACCCACGGGGATCAAAGAATTCGCTTGGACTGCTACCATCTGGAGGGGTAGACTGCACCTTTTAACACCAATGCTGTTTGCCTTGGGAGGTGTGGTGATGTTTCTTTTCGCTGGCATCACAGGTATTATGCTGGGCTCAACGCCGTTTGACCTTCACGTTAATAACACTTACTTCGTAGTCGGTCATTTCCACTACGTTGTTTACAACACAATTACAATGGGGATCTTCGCAGGAATTTACTTCTGGTTCCCAAAAATAACAGGGCGAATGTATGCTGAAGGCTGGGGTAAAATACATTTCTGGCTGACCTTTATCGGTGCCAACCTCACCTTCTTCCCCATGCACCCATTAGGCTTACAAGGTATGCTGCGCCGAATCTCCTCCTACGATCCCCAGTACCAGTCGTGGAATATCATTGCCAGCCTCGGTTCCTTCCTACTAGGAATGTCTACACTGCCCTTTATCGCCAATATGGTAGTTTCTTTGCTAAGAGGACCAAAAGCAGTTGACAATCCTTGGCACGCTACAGGGTTGGAGTGGAAAACCTCCTCCCCACCCCCCAAGGAAAACTTCGATGCAATTCCCCTTGTCACCGAACCACCTTATCACTACAACGACAATGATCCCGCAGAAATTGCTAGACCAGAAGCTGCAGCGCAGGAGTAGGGGCGGGTTTTATTCCCACAACGTCCCGGCAAACACAATCTCTGAGCAAACCCGCCCGTACAGGAGCAGGGGCGGGTTTTATTCCCACAACGTCCCGGCAAACACAATCTCTAAAACCCCCCCTACAGGAGTGGGCGATAATCTCAGGTATTACCCATTCCCAATTATCAATTACTAATTACACATTACCTAAATCCATGACACATACCCATTCCGATGAAAGTCCCATCCCTATAGAAAAGTTACTGCGTTTGCTGCCAAATTGGTTGAAGCGATTTCTGCCAACTGGTGGAGGAGATGCTGATGACCATCATGGTAGAAGTATGTTCGGCTTCACCGTGTTTCTACTATCGGAAAGCATTGTTTTTATAAGTTTTTTCCTAACATATATTGCTTTGCGGTTGCTAAATCCTCATTGGCTGCCACCAGGTGTTAAGGGACCAGAATTGTCTACCTATGTGATCATTAACTCTGTAGTGCTGGTTTCCAGTAGCTTTGTCATCCAAATTGCAGAAGGTGCCCTACAGCATCATAACCTGAAAAAATTTCGCTTGCTGTGGTTGACGACATCTGCTATGGGAGCATTCTTTCTGGTTGGTGAGGTTAAAGAGTGGCTAGGACTTGACTTCGGGTTATCCACAGGGCAGATTGGCGGAACATTCTACTTGCTGACAGGCTTCCACGGTTTGCACGTTTTTACTGGCATTGTCTTGCAGGTGATTATGCTTGTGCGTTCCTTTATTCCTGGAAACTATGAAAAGAGTCATTTTGGTGTGAGTGCGACTACCCTATTCTGGCACTTTGTTGACGTAATTTGGGTTATCCTATTCTCGCTTGTCTACCTTTGGCGCACATAGAAGCAGTAAAATTAAAGAAGCTGACAAAGTAACCTTTATAGCAATTTGAAATGGAACTTTATTTGCGCTCCCCGTGTATTAGCAAGAGTTATCATAGTATAAAAGTGTACAAAATTTATTTCATCCGCGATGTGCTAATTGCTAATAGCTAATTGCTGAAGTTACATTACTTAAGATATACGGTTCTTTATAGCAAAATCGTTAAAAAGATTGCTAGATAACAATTTGGTGTAAATTATAGTAATGAGCGTTTATGCGATTTTGTTAATAATGTGATTTTTCACTAGCAATGAATGACAACGAAATTAAGCTGTTGCTGCTAATAGTTAGGGGGTAATAGGGGATCAGAAGAAAAAACAATTAAGTAACTGCGCATGAATCAACACAACTTGACATTGGATCTGTTAATAATTTGATAGGGCAGGTTTAATATTATAACTTGTCAGTAAAAACGAACAATTTTGTCAAACTAGCCTGTACAGTTGTTATTTGGCATCACAATATCTCAAAATTTGTTGACAAATTAAGGTTTTTTGCGCCAACCTACTTACATTTTTTCACTCTCTAATTACCAATTATTAATTACCACAAATTTAGTGAGCAGTTTTATGAGTTTACCAAATGAAGAAGTGCCAAAGGCACAGCGATCGCCAAGCACAATTCGAGAAACTCCCTCAAAAGCCACAATCAATCAAGATCCACTTATTGCTAAGGGTTTGCAAAAGGAGCAATATATTGGCATCTTCTCTGTTGCTGTTTCACTAATTCTTGTTGTCGGCTTTTTCAGTCGCAAAGTTGAGTATGCATTATTGTTCGCTGGTGCCCTCAGTATCGTCCTCATTGCATTCTTTTTAACAGTTTAGTACTTTTTTAAGGCTTGAGTCTGCTATTCAAGGCGATCCAAGGGAGCAGTTGTCGGTGTTTTAGTTGTGAGAAAATGACTCCAAATTTCACTTCTTCGATGATACAGTCACAAAGCAAGATCGCGGTGACCAAACAAGGCAAAAGTTAAAAGTTAAAAGGCACTCATAAAGAAACAGAAAAAACGGTTTCAAGCCCCTAAATTTATTTATGGAAAACCAAAAAATATTTTTTAAGGGGACACATAGTGCGAGCAAAAAAGGTGAGCGTAAGATCCCCTAATTTTAATTATGGGGATTCTCTTTTTACTTTTTACTTTTTACTTTTTAAAATTATTTTCTTCACCTCACCGCGTCTTTCTGTCTTTCTTCTGTTATTAATCGGGTACAACTAAACTCGCTGGGTTGAGAGAATTTGAGAAGACAAAGTAAATAATCCCACTTCCCAAAAGCATGATAGCAAGGCTGAACAGGATCACCCAACGATCTGTCGGCTCGTAAGTATCTTCTTCAATATCACGGCGAACAGTAAAATAATGTATCGTTGAAAGCAATACCGTTATTAAGCCCACCAGAGAAAAAAGTAATCCCAACTTCCAGCTATTGCCAACATGAGGCACAAAAGGAGGTTGTAAAACACGCAAACGTACGATAACAACACCGAAACCCAAAAGAGAGATCCCTGTTCGCATCCAAGCTAGATAAGTGCGCTCATTCGCCAAGTGATCTCGTACTCGCGATGGATTTAGTCGCCCTGGCTTTTTTTCTTCTGTCGTTTGAATATTCAACTGCACTCACACACCCTTATACTATCATGCAGATTATTCAATCATACAACCTAAACGCCAGAAAATCAATCTAGTTTCCGTTGAATTTTAGTGATTGCTGGCATTCAGTAAAGCATTGTCACGTTTACACTAGTCCAACCAACTTGGCGCTAAGCTCCCACAACTTTTGAGCTTTTTGATCATCAAGTGCCTCATTAGACATCTCTTGCTCAAAAGACTTGCGATCTGGCTTCTGGCGATTTCCCCAACTCCAGTAGGAACCGGATTTGTTGTATTCCGGATCGGCAACGACAAAAGCCAAGCGATCGCCTGCCAACTCTTCAGTCACATACCCCCCTGTGATATTTTTTTGGAACCAGGGGAAAACCTTCTGAAACAAGGGATAGCTGTTGCGAAACAGTGCCGTCTCTGCAACACATCCAGGATAAAGAGAACTGAACGTGATACCTGTTGAATCGTGATAGCGCCGATGCAATTCCCGCATAGTTAACACATTACAGAGTTTGCTATCCTTATAGGCTTTGCCAGGTTTAAACTTCTTGCCGTTAATCATGGCGATCGGTGCTTTGAATCCTGCCTCAAAACCCTCAAGATTTCCTAAGTCTGGAGGTGCCGGAATCGGAATCTTACCACCCAATTCCTTCGGATTTGCTGTTACAGTACCTAAAATGATCAGCCTCGGTTCCTTGTTACCATTCTTCAGATCCTCAAGCAGGAGATTACACAAAAGAAAATGTCCCAGGTGATTTGTGGCAACACTTAATTCATAACCATCTTTACTATACAACGGTTCTTTTAATAAAGGCATATAAACTGCAGCGTTGCACACCAAAGCATCTAAAGACTTGCCGGTGTCCCTAAAAGTCTTGACAAACTGTCGAACACTCTCTAAGCTGGCTAAATCAAGATGCATGATTGTATAGGTGTCAGGCGACATTCCCAAAGTCTGAACCGCTTTTTCTGTCTTCGGAATATCCCGACATGCCATCACCACATGCCATTGCCCCCTTTGAGCAAGCGATCTAGCAGCTTGCAAACCAACCCCCGATGATGCGCCCGTGATAATAACCGTTGACTGCTGATGTTGTTCCATTTTGTTCGCACTCCATTAACCTTTCTTTAGGCTCTCATACCTTGACCGCACATGCGAAATTAACGCACTAATCTTAGAGTGTCTGCAATTTGTACAATGCTTATGACAACTTTTGCGTTTTCTAACAGAGTAAACAAAATTTGGCTTTGCTAGTAGATAGAAGTGTTCATGTTACCACTCCTGGTAAAGCTTGTCAGCATGAAACATGATTTCTTCTTTTGGTAATCGAATCTTCGCCTGCTGACGAGGATACGAAGTTTCAATTACCCGTGTATCCTGCTCCACCACCGTTGCAACTGCATTTAACCATGATTGCCTCAAAAGTGGCTTAAACTGAAATAATCTGAGCGATCGCACTGCATCATTTGGGTATAATTGTTCAAACTTCCGTCGGTTGATTCAAAGGCTATGTGCAGCAAACATTGATGTCATTTGCCGTACCGAACCTGGATTTCAGGTTTTACCAAAGCATTGGATCGTCGAACACACCTTCGGGTAGTGGAATCAGTATCGTCGATGCGTGTAAAGATTATGAATTGTTACCAGTGCAGGAGCGAATCCATGATTTATGCTTTTATTCTTTGGCATCAGATGACTGGGGGCTTGAGACGTAGGTGGGCTTCTAAACCTTTGAATACCTTTACCTACGCAGAGAGGGCTTTTAGAACGGCTATGTATGAGTCGATTTTTTGACTGGCTAACTCATAATCTTCAGCTATGCTGCTATGCTGAGGGCAGCTATGAGTCACGGGAACCCACGCTTAAAAACGTGGGACTTAATTGAGGACGCCGTATTCCGAAGCGCTATGCGTCTCGAAATACATTTTTATTGCAAAGCTCGCCGGACAGAGGATTCTGTCCGGCAGACTTTGCCTTTTGGTGGGCTTTAAACACACGAATGTAGGATTAAAATCATTTACATAGATGCCCTCTGCCTTGTCCTGACGGACACGCTGCCTTGAACGTACTTCTGCCTTTCTTTTGTAAAAAAGGCGATCGCATTTGTGGAGAGCGATCGCCTACGGGAATGAAGCATCGCCAGGAGCGCTCTTAGGGTTCTTCCGGTATTAAGGTTACGCTATCGGACATGTTAAAAATAGCTGTGGACAATCCGGTTACTTGATTAATGAATATTTTTCAATTTTAAATATGAGATCAAGCACATTATGACACCAGTAGAATTCAGAAAAAGAGGGTATGAGATTGACGTACTTCATTTACCCTAATTGCCGCAACTTAACCAGTTCACCACTCCCAGTAAAGCTTGTCAGCATGAAACATGATTTCTTCATTTGGTAATCGAATCTTCGCTTGCTGATGAGGATACGAAGTTTCAATAGCCCGTGTATCCTGCTCCACCACTGTTGTAACTGCATTCAACAATGATTGCCTCAACAGTGTCTTAAAAACAGGTTGATGGAATTTAGCATATACCAACACAAAGGTTTTTGTTCGTGTTTCTGTTTCTGGAAACAGCACGTGTACCTGCAAAATTTCTCCGAGCGGAAAGCGAGTTTTGAAGGTAGTCAGTGCGGGAAAGGCATACTCCAAAGTTCCAGTATAGGTCTTAGGTGCGAGTAGAATAGCAGGATTGCGGCGGATGTCATTAAAGGTAGCATCATCGCGCTCGATTTCCTGCACCACTTTTGCCCAGTAACCTTCCTGCTCAAATACGGGAATGCGATTGGCTTTAACGCCGAATAGCTCTCGATGGGTGCCGCCTTGATGGTTGTAATCGTAGTTGATCAACAAATTATCCAAAAACTGCCAATAGTGTTTCAATTTCTTTTTTTTTTGCCGCAACAGCCTCCTCATCAGCTTTTGGATTCAAAGAAGTAGTTTTTTTCCAACTAATTCCTGCTGCATCAAATAAGTCATAATAGCTCCGTTTTGACTCATAAGTTACATCGTATTCAAAAGCCAATTTATATTCGAGTTCCCCAAGCTCCCAACATTCTTTTGTCTGCAACCAACTTAAGACTTCCTCTCGTTGTTGAGTAGTTAAGTAGCTTTTTCTTCCCTTGTGACTACAAGAGGTGACAGAGTCAAAAATTACAATCCATATCACTAACTGCTCTTGACACTCTCCGTGGCTTCAGCCCGGAGAGTGTCAAATTGGATGTTACTGATGACCTTGTGCATGGAAATCAAGAACAAGCATTCTTCAAGTAAAAATACAAAGACAAAGTTTATATATACTGTACGGGCTAATCCTTGATACACCTCGTTAAGGCATATAATCGCCCAGTGACATTAATTTGTTAAAACGACAAATAAGAGCGTTATCTGACAACAAAAGAACATGCTCGGTAGCCACAATTTACTTTGTCTTTGGAAGCTTTATACCTCCAGTTTCCTCTCGCCGAGCCATTTTACTATTTTAGGGTCGCGGTGATCGAAGAAGCTGCTGGTCTTTTGGTCGAGCGTCTTGATCGCAGCCATATCCTCGGGGCTTAATTCAAAATCGAAAATAGCCAGGTTTTCGGCCATCCGCTCTTTACGGGTGGATTTAGGAATGGCAATCACTCCTCGCTGGGTCAGCCAGCGCAGAACCACCTGTCCAACGCTTTTTCCGTATTTGCTGCCAATCTTGCCCAGTAATTCATTTTGGAAAAGATTGTTTTTTCCTTCTGCGAACGGCCCCCATGCCTCGATTTGGACGCCGTTTTCCTGCAGAAATTGCTGGGTTTCGATTTGCTGGTGAAACGGGTGAGTCTCGATCTGGTTCACCGCAGGCTTAATCTCGTTATGGATGATAAAATCCATTAAGCGGTCAGGATAAAAGTTGCTTACCCCTATGGCGCGGATTTTTCCTTCTTTATAAAGCTCCTCCATCGCTCGCCATGCGCCGTAAACGTCATTGTAAGGCTGGTGAATAAGGTACAAGTCAAGATAGTCGAGTTGCAGTCGCTTCAAGGATCGCTCGAACGCCGCTTTTGTCTTTTCATATCCGGCCTGCTCAAGCCAAAGCTTCGTGGTGACAAACAGTTCCTTGCGGTCGATGCCGCTGTTTTTAATTCCGTTGCCAACGGCTTCCTCATTTAAATACGAGGCGGCAGTATCAATCAGGCGATAGCCGGTCTCGATGGCATCAATGACGCAGCGTTCGCATTCTTTTGAATCGGCGATTTGAAACACGCCATAACCTAAAATCGGCATCTCGACGCCATTATTAAGCGTAACTTCTTGCATGATTTTTCTCCTTTACGATTTAACGGCCAACGCGTTGCTGTAGATGTGCCGGATAGCGATCACCTTGCACTTTCACGGTGGAAAGTGCGCTTTGGATCTGGCGCAGATCATCAGGCGTCAATTCAAGCGTGGTCGCGCCTAGATTTTCTTCCAAGCGATTTATTTTCGTCGTGCCGGGGATCGGCACAATCCATGGCTTTTGCGCCAGCAGCCAAGCGAGAGCGATTTGCGCTGGCGTTGCTTTTCTTTCTTCAGCAATCGCTTTAACGATATCAACCAGCGCAAGGTTTGCTTCAATATTCTCCGGGGTAAAGCGCGGCACGATAGTTCGGAAATCGCCCTCGCTGAATTTTGTGTCCTTGGTAATCGTTCCGGTCAGAAACCCTTTCCCCAGCGGACTGAACGGCACAAAGCCAATACCGAGCTCTTCCAGCAAGGGCAGTATCTCTTTTTCTGGCTCCCGCCAGAACAGGGAATACTCGCTTTGCAAGGCGGTCACCGGCTGCACCGCATGGGCACGACGAATGGAATCTGCTCCCGCTTCGGAAAGCCCGAAATGCTTAACCTTGCCTTCCTGAATCAAATCCTTCACCGTGCCTGCTACCTCTTCCATTGGCACGTTCGGATCGACGCGGTGCTGGTAAAAAAGGTCGATCACATCGGTGCGCAACCGCTTAAGCGATTCCTCCGCCACCTGCCTTATGCGTTCCGGCCGACTATCCACCGATTTTGTCGCATCTCCATCCTGAAATCCGAACTTGGTTGCAATCACCACCTGATCACGAAAAGGCTCCAGGGCTTCGCCGATCAGCTTTTCATTTTCAAACGGGCCGTAAACTTCGGCGGTGTCGAAGAAGGTAACGCCGCGCTCAAACGCGGCACGAATAAGAGCAATTCCGTTCTCCTTATCGACGGCAGGGCCGTAGCCATGACTTAGCCCCATACAGCCTAAGCCAATAGCCGATACCTCAAGGCCGCTGTTCCCAAGTTTACGTTTTTTCATGGTGTTACCTTTTAGACCGAAGCTGATACTCAATTTTCTATATTTCCATTATGTAACAGTGAATTGGAAGCAGGCGATTCACTTGATGAGTTTCTAGACCATTTCCCCAGTGTCAGCCGCGAACAGGCGATCGCAACTCTGGAATTAGCGAAGGAAATGTTAACTAAGGATGCGAATTCTATTAGATGAATGCGTGCCACGACCTTTAAAACGTGAATTAACCGATTAGGAGGTACGGACAGTAGTGGAGATGAAATGGTCGGGTAAAAAGAATGGTGAACTTCTACAACTTATGCTTCAAGAGAATTTCACGATTCTACTGACTACAGATCGGAATCTACGATATCAACAAAACTTACAGCAAGCCGGAGTTGCTGTTGTTGTTCTTATAGCGTCCAGCAATCGTCTTCCAGATTTAGTTCCACTAATACCAGAAGTTTGCAATGTGCTAGGTACAATTGCTCCGGGTGAAGTGATTGAAGTTAGTGCTTTTTAACCCAGGCATAACAAGTTGTTAGGCTCGGTAACCTTGTAGAACGTTGACTTTGTTCTTCAAAACCCGGCATGATTCCTTAAAGCATCCAAAAAGGATAAAGCGGTAGTACAGCAAGAATATAGACACAGCAAACCTACGACACCGCCTCTTATACCAAAAAGCAACCTCGGAATCGCTCCGCCAAAGAAAAGCGTGTAGCGTCTCACTCTACATATTACATAGGGTCATTCTCGTTTAGGAGATTTCTACAGGCAAAACTTATCAACATAACACAACTGTTTTTTACTGTAAATTTTTCAAAGCAACAGTACACACAAGTTTACTAATATGGATAAATTGTTGCACAATCTTCGCATAGATGTTACATTCCTTAACAGGTTAACTGTTAAGGAATGTAAAAAATGCAAAATCGTACTCCTGATATGACTCCTGTTGCTAACGCTTACAATGGCAAAGATCGCAATGCTTTTCTGTTTGGATTTAATCCCCAAGCTGAACTGTGGAACGGGCGCTTAGCTATGATCGGTTTTCTTGCTTACCTGCTTTGGGATTTAGCTGGCTATAGTGTGCTGCGTGACGTGTTCCACCTGATTGCCTAAACTACCCCTCGGCAATTTCTAATCTATAGCAGTCCTAAATCATTTGTAAGAAAGAAAACAGGCTCAAACGCTTATAAATACTTACTTTTGGTCTCAGTATTTTTTCAAGATTCAAATAGGATTGCTATGGTTGTGTTGCCAAAATTTTCGATTGTGCTGTTTATGTCGGCTATCTACTTAATATAATCACAAAACATAGCATTGGCGAATTTTTTTTGCAACACAACCCCTGATTTCTTTAATGGTGAATTTCGTCTGGCAATGGGTAAGTTTGTCCAAATATTTAGAAGCGGCAGTCCTGACAGATATTTTGGCATAAGCTTTGCCGAATGAGCGCTTTAATTTGTTGCAGAATGAGCGCTAATCTGCTCTTTGTGTTTGGCATCTAGTCGGAAACTTCAATTAAAAATTTAAAGCTAGATTTATTACTATGCATAAAAAATGTACGGCACACGTAGAGAATCCTGATTAAATTGATTAGCCTAATCTGTAACAGAAAATACTATTTATTAGAAAATAGTCTATACTAATAAATAGATTACACAAAACTAGGTAAAAACCTTGGCTGACATTATTGATACTGCTGTGAATGCAGGTTCTTTCACTACTCTAGTTGCTGCAATCAAAGCTGCCAATCTGGTAGAGACTCTCAAAGGTGCTGGTCCATTTACTGTCTTTGCACCTACGGATGAAGCATTTGCAAAGCTTCCAGCCGGGACAGTAGACTCACTGCTCAAAGACGTTCCAAAGCTCAAGAAAATCCTGACTTATCATGTTGTTTCCGGTAAGGTGTTATCAGGAGACGTGGTTAAGCTGAAGTCAGCTAAAACAGTTGAAGGTTCAGAAGTAAAAATTGATGCTTCTAAAGGTGTCAAGATCAATGATGCTACTGTTGCAACACCAGATGTTGCTGCTGATAACGGTGTTATCCACGTCATTGACACAGTGTTGATTCCTGCCTAAGCAACAGTTTAGATAGAGAACAATATTTGTGGGGCAGCGATTATCTATACTCGCTGCCCCACTGCTGTTTCAAGGTATTTAAGAGTAGCGCAATGCATAAGTTGATTTGACTGACACCTATTAAAAAGCGGAAGGGAGCGTTGAAGCAATAACCTATTATTCAACTAAACTCAACTCACACTTTTGAAAGGATTTAAAACTTATGCCAGAGCAAATTCTCGCAACCAACAATTTACCGACACTCCATCTAGGTGACAATGGTGAGGCTGTTAGACTCATACAACAGCTTTTGGTCAACTTTCATGGTTACTCGATTCAGTTTAACGCCAATTTTACCCAAGAAACATTGAATGCTGTCAAAGATTTTCAAGGCAGTCATCGTTTACGGGTGACTGGAATTGTTGATCGCGATACCTGGCGGGCTTTGGGCGATAAAGAGTAATGAGCGATTGACACACCGCCCTCTAAAGACATGACGAATCCTGATAATTCGTCATTCCCATTCATTTTAAACTTTAAGCTGAATCCGATTGCGGTTTGAGAACTACCTATTGAGGAAATACGGGCGCTTACTTAACACTCAGTAGGTAAAGGCATAGGTGGAATTCTTGCTAAAATTCCTTTTTTGAGTGGTTCTGGTCTTTCTGCCCAAGGCAACAATCCTTGCGGATGATTATAATACTTTTTGGCACATTCTAAGACATTCAAAATCTCTGACGGTGAATCAGGCAACAAATCACCAAAAACATAAGTGGATTTACCATTTCCCACAAAACAAATAGCACAAGAGCGACTGCAAACACTCATGCATTCTACAGGCTGAATTGCAAATTCTTCGTGCAGTTCCCAACAGGCGTGCAGTTCCTGCAATTGCTCGAGTAATTTTTCACCACCACTTGTACCAACTCGCTTCCCATCTTTCCACGCACTTGAGCAAGTGGTGCAGACTAATAAAGTATGTTGCGCTTTCATCCGCCATATCCCTCAAAGTTCTAATGAAATTGTTTGCATCAAATCAGCTTTTAGTCTAATGCGTTTTTCAGAATAGTTGAATAAATTCTCAACAATTTTGTAGCACGAACGACATTCTGCTACAATTCGATACCCTATAAAAATGGCGATCGCATACGGGAATGCGTGGAAGGAAGGTATTTTTTTCACCTACTATGTGATCGACAATAACTATTGAGTAGTGGCTGGTGGTAGAGATCCGGATGGAGAGGAAAGCGGTGTTCGAGCGGTGAGAACCAAGTCTAATTGCCGTGTTAATTCCTCTGTCATTGGAGTAGAGCGTTTCAATAGTCTAATATAGATGCTGTAATACCTTTTTTTCGTGTTTTTGTCATCCAACCATTGAAGTGAAGCTATCATCCCGTCTGATGCTGATGTCAGCTTCGATTTTCCTCGTCGCAATCAGCTTGAATTTCTTATCCACCTATTTTTTCCAGCAGAAAATAGGTTTGACTCCAACCCCAACCGCCCCAGTGAAAGCGCTTGTCACGTCTCAAGGTTGGCCCCAACTTGAGCCCCTACCTCCGGCTAAAGAGGTGTGGGAATGTTCTGTGATCGTTGTTGGTGGTTCCCTTGGAGGAGTTGCTGCAGCAACAGAAGCAATGCGATCAGGGGCAAAGACTTGCTTAATCGAATTAACTCCCTGGCTAGGTGGACAAATTAGTTCCCAAGGAGTGTCAGCAGTTGATGAATCTCTGGCGATGCGAGCAAAGGAAAATTATTCAAAAAGTTGGATTGAGTTCAAGCAGTTAATTAAACAGCAACCTGTAGAACTTCCGCAGGCATCCAATACTCAGCAAGTGAAAGTTGCTGACATTAATAGCTGCTGGGTAGGAAAGTTATGCTTCCCACCATTAGCTGGAGCCAATGCGGCAGAACAATTACTACAATCTTCATCACAGCTTGCGCCAGGGAGTCGTTGGGGAACTTCCATCGCCTTTAAAGGGGCTGAATTTGACAGTACGGGTCGGAATATTGTCGCAATTTATGCAATCCGGCGAGTTACACGCACACATAATTATATACCAAAAGGTAGACTAAGTCAAGAACTCACCTCTTGGTATTCCTGGTATGACGATGAAGACTTTGAGAAAGTACCGTTGCGATTGCAGGCACCAGCAAATAGTCGAGCGATCGTCATTGATGCAACTGATACCGGGGAATTGGTAGGATGGGCAGGAATTTCTCAGAGACTGGGATCAGAATCGCGGGCAACGACTGGTGAAATTCACGCTTCCCTCAAAGATAACCCCGAATGTACCCAAGCATTCACCTTTCCTTTTGTACTTGCCCTTCGAGATGATGGCGGGTTAAGTCGCGATCGCCTGTCTCACGTTCAACCGGGAATATCAAAAGAGGAACATCGGCGAGACTACTCTATCAAAGGCTTTCCCATGTTTGCAGGTAGGAGCTTTTTTAATTACCGACGCATTGTCAGTCAGAACCGCAACGATCCCTTCGTCGATACTCCCTTACTGGGAGACATGACTTTAGTTAACTGGAATCGAGGCAACGACTGGAATGTCATGAATCCACCATTGATTCTCACTCAAGAACAGATTACCACCTCTAAGCAACGTCAAAACTGGATGGGAGGACTTTCCTTAGAAGCCCTGAAACAAGCCGAAGACCACGCACTGTTATTTGCTGAATGGTTGATGGAAACTCAAAGTAAACCTGGTTTTCCTCTCGCTTATTTATCAGGAAAGGAATCTTTGATGGGCACAGATTCGGGATTGAGTATGATGCCTTATATTCGGGAAGGGAGAAGGATTCTGGGACGTAAAGCTTACAAACAGAATGAATTCATGATGCGAGAAGCAGATCTCAGAACAGATGAATCTGGTGGTCGTGATTTCTCAGCCACAATGGTAGGCTTAACTCATTACGACATAGACTTACACGGATGTCGCTATCGTAACTGGGAACCAGCAAACGAAGCAACTAAAGCACCAGCCAGAGAATTTGTTGTTCGACCAACGTTGATTCCCATCGAAAGCATGATTCCCCAGCGAATTGATAACCTCTTAATTGGTGGCAAAAGCATTGCCGTAACTCACATCGTAAACTCTGTCACGCGGATTCATAACAGTGAATGGAGTATCGGTGGTGCCGCAGGCGTAACAGCAGCTTGGCTTCTCACTCAACCTAATTTAACTCCAGAACAGATTGTCCCACAACACCGAATGCCTCAATTGCAACAAACTTTTAAACAACTTGGTTTGCGTCTCTCTTGGTAAATTACTTACCGAATGCCTTCACATTGATAGACTACAGAAGGCGCGTAGGGGCAGGTTTTACCAGATAACTGACAAAGCGATAAAAACAATCGATAAAACCTGCCCCTACCAATGTGGTCATAGATGTGAAAATCGTTGTAAATCAGTATCCTGATTTTTGGGAAATTTAGTTTCACCGCGAGAACTAGGCTAAACACCAGTGATGAAATTTACAACAAAAAGTTTTCAGTAATCACAGCATTTTTGAAGCTGACTTCAACCTGAAATTGTTTGCCTGGGGCTTCACTAAATTCTAACTGAATGACATTATCAGTTTTCCTCGCAGTGACTTCCTGACTTTCCGACTCAGAGGTGTTGGGATTAAGAGTGACTTTCAACTTCAAACCAAACGGTAGGTATTCCTCATTGCCATGTTCCTCATAACAAGGAGTAACTTGTACAAGTACATCGAATTCATTATTTTCTAACAGTTTTAGATTGATAAGTAGAGCTATTGTTTGACCATTTAGGAGTAATCCAAAATCTAATTTTTTAGCCCCAGAAGAATGATTGGCTAGTGGCTGACTTCTTACATATCCCCAAGAATATCTACTATCAACTGTCTTTCCACTGTTTTTAGTAGATAGCCAACCTTCTTCAAAAACTTCACGCCACCAATTTGTTAAGTTGACTAATGCTTTAGTAGTAATACTTGTAACCGACCTAAGATTTTTTATCTCTGCATGATTGATTTCAACTACTGATGGTAAAGAAATAGGGCGTTGCATATTTGTGGGATAATTTTATTTTCTCTGTCAATCGAAAAACTTAATTCTTGGCGCGGGCAGATGCTTCAAGTCGGCAGAGCCTTTCGCCAGTCGCCTACGGAGGGTTTCCCTCCTGCAGCGCTGGCTCACCAACGCACTGCCCTTGTCTTGGCGGTTCAATTTTCATCCCTTGGTATTACTATTCGACCACTTCAATTAGGGCTGATATCGCTGCTAATTGAGTTACATCAACTGCAAGTACATCGTTTGAGATTATGTCAATGCCAGCGCGAGACATTTCATCCAAGTCTTGGAGTAAATTCTCCATCACCTCTAGTGGTTCATCCTCAGAAAGCCCCAAAGGAGAACCTCTACCAACATTGCGGCTTCTGGCAATATTTTGTAACCCCCTTAAAGCATTACGGATAGGTTTAACACTTGCTAGTACCAGCACTTCCAAGGTACCAGAAGGTCCACGCAAGCGGAATTGAAAATTGTCTCCTTGTTGCGGGACTGTAATGGTTTTTCCAAGAGCAACTAAAGCCGCATCTTCTGGTGCATCCCAGTCGCGAGGAAACAAGACAACCAGGTTGCCACTTGATTCGATTAATACAACGCCGATGTAGAGATTGCGGTTTTCATTATTCTGTACCTGAATCTGAATATTTGTCTTCGCCTGGAACTGTACAGCTTGGACAACTTGCGTCCATCGGAATTCTTGGTTCCCCCGACTAGAGATAGTGTTGGTAGCCGCTGTACTATCTATAGATTGGATTGTGACAGTGACCTTTAACGAGGACGATTCACCCGTAACTAGCATATGCAAAATACGTCCTGCCAGCAATGACTTAAGCCGCGATCGCAGTCGCTGCTGTATTGCTTCTTCTACTGACTCTCCAGGATGACCAAAAGAATCGGGTACAAGTTCTCGCCCTGGAGTAAATAAGGCGATCGCACCCACAGGTGGCAGATGAGGAATGTGCTGTTGTCGGAGGTGACGCACATCTTCTTCTGTGACACGCCCCAACAAGTAATGTACTACATCCTGTTGTGTCACTGGCACGACTTCTACCCGCCTCAACGTTTGAATTTCTCTTTCTGCTTGGGCTTTTTCTGCATCTAAAGACGAGTCTAACCCCACTTTCAAAGTTAAGTTAGTAGGAATTCCGCGCACTCGTTCCCGCAATAAGATTCCTGGTTTAATAATGCTAAGTGGGGTGTCTTGGACAACTTTGCCATACCCAACTAATTTCGCACGGGATTGTTGCTCAATGAGTCCAATTTCCTTGCCTTGGTTATCAATCAAGCTAAAAATCGACCCAGATTGAAAACTTTCCAGAGTTTGAGAAGCCACGCCACCTAACCAAAATTCTATTTGGTCGTCCTTCAAATTCCGGATAACTCCCTCTGCACCAAGAGTGACCTGCTCGCTAAAGTAAAGGAGTTGTTTCTCATTGTTACTTTCAGGCTTAACTTCCAAGTTTGGGTCTTGAATAAAGTTCGATGATTTAGCAACATCGTGAGTACGCAGTGCTAAATTAACAAAGACGTTACCAACAGCATCATTGCGAGTTTGTTGCCAGAGATAGCGAGTGAGCAAATAACTGAAAGCACCTGCATTAAAACCGTTAAAGCAAGCATCTACGGCTGATTGATCGTCTTTAGCAGCAGCCAACGCTACCCCCTTGGCAATACCCTGTTCTCGTTGTCGCTGAAACTCTTCTGGGGAAAGACCGAGTACTTTGAGCCAGCGCTGCTGATACTCAAATTCTTCTGGACTGGCGAGTAAGGTTTCACCGCTATTCCCACGAGCTGAGCGAATGACCAAATTGCCTCTGGTACCCCCTCCTGAGTAGCAGCAATCTAGAACAACTGTGAGGTATTCGGTACGGATGGCAGACATTAATAAAAATAGTGTCCGTCCCATGATGTCTGATACCACGTTGGGTTGCTTAATAGCCCTATCATATGCTACAAAAGTGCTATTAAGTTTTCGGTTACCGATAGGAGTGGGATCAATCACCCGCGAACCGTGCCCAGAGAAGTGAAAAACTACCACATCCCCTGGTTTAGCTTGTTTGATCAGGTGTTCCTCGAAGGTAGCGAGTATGTTCTCACGGGTGGCTTCTTTATCTTTTACTTCCCAAATGTCTTGCGGAAGGAAGCCAAAGCGGTGGATGAGAAGCTCTCGTTGCATTTCCACATCGGTGAGACAACCATCCAACGGAGGGAAACCAGCAAAGGTATAGTCATTAATACCAATTAATAAAGCCAGTTTGCGAGAGGTATTCTGACTCAGCAGTTGACCGTAAAGATTTGCCTGTTGACGTTCTATCATAGTAATTACCACCTTTTATTTAGTTAGGGTTTGCTGAGAAAGTCTTCTGGTGAGGGTAGGGAACAGGGAACAGTTTCATACCTATATTTTCCCATTTTTGCTCTCAGAAAAAATGAGAAATGCAAGGTTTTTAAACTTCATATTCCTATTTTCCTGCACTTTTTCCTTCAATGACAGCCTGAAAAGCTTCAAATATAAGAGTTTTATAGATATTCAGCAAGCCCTAGTTAAGAACAGTACCTTGGGTTTCGCCGATCAAGGCAAATGCTGCCCAATCTTTTGGATGGGGATGGTGTTTCATTGTTTTGAGCATCGCTTGGCGTAGGGCTTGGGCTTTATTGGGATTGTTATTAAGTTGGTTATAAAATTCCTTCATCAAATCTGCGGTGCAACCATCGCCAACTGCCCACAGTGAAACGATAATACTGGGAGTTCCGGCACTAATGAAAGAACGGGATAAGCCAATAACGCCATCGCTGGTAATGTCTCCTCTACCAGTATCGCAAGCGCTGAGGACGACTAAAGAGGCATTGAGTTCTAAGTCGAAAATTTCACCACTTGTCAGCAATCCGTCCTCTTTGCCCTCTTCCGGTGCTAAGGCTAAAGCTCCTGGTACGCCTTCACGGACTTGACCTTGGAGTTGTCCGTAATCGAGCAGTCCATGAGTTGCCAAATGGATTATGTCTGCTTTAGGTAATAGAGATTTAATGCTTGTCTTTGTAGCTTCTGCACCGATGAATGCTTTGGTGTTGAACAGTGTGGCAATTTCCAGTGCTTCTTTTTCAGATCCCGGTAGAGGAAGTAATTTTTCGGCTGGTTCTCCGACTTTTAAAGAAACGCTAGGCATGGTAGGGTTGCCAACAATTAGTATATTGGAGGATTCCTTCAGTGATGAATTCCGGCTCTCCGTTGCCTCAAGTTTTTGGCGGGTTAAATCTAACAGTTGAATAGAAGGCACAGTTAGAATAGTATGTTTTTCAATCAGGTATTTGCCCTGTTCATCTTGCAGTGCGGTGAAGGGAACTAGGAACAATTCTCGGTGGGGAATGAAAATAACCTCGGCGTTGGGGTCAGTGGGCAGAAGGTGGGCAATGGGTTTAATGAGCAAGTCATACAATTTCTGGAGGCGTTCTTTTTCGTCGGCTCCTGGTTTGTAGATAATTTCCCAGCGCATTTGCTTCCATCTTTCGATGACCAATTTCCCTTGCAATCTCTAGCGCTTGTTGATGCTTTTCAATTGCCTGCTGATATTGTCCCAAAGATTGGTGAACGCTACCCAGATTCATTAGAGAATCAGCAATCCCTGCCTTATGGCCAATCTCCTGTTCAATTACTAACGACTGCTGATGCTGTTCAAATGCCTTCTGATATTGTCCCAAAGATTGGTAAACACTACCCAGATTCCCTAGCGCATTCGCTTCGCTCTCTCGATGACCAATTTCCTTTACAATCTTTTGTCCCTGCTGATGGTATTCAATAGCCTTTTGATATTCTCCTAAAAAGTGGTAAGTATTGCCTAAATTATTCAAAGAAACAGCAATGCCTGCCTTGTCACCTATGTCCTGTTCAAGGCTCAAAGATTGCTCATAATGTTTAATAGCTTGCTGGGATTCTCCTAAAAATCTGTAAATATTACCCAGATTAATCAGAGAACTAGCAACCCCTGCTCTATCACCAATCTTCTGTTTAATTACCAACGATTGCTGATGCTGTTCAAATGCTCTCTGGTATTGGCCCAAAGATTCGTAAACATTGCCCAGTCCCCCCAGTGCCTTTGCTTCCCACTGTTGATAACCAATTTCTCTTGCAATCAAAAGCCCCTGCTGATAATACTCAATAGCTTTTTGGTATTCTCCTGAAGAGTTGTAAACATTAGCTATATTAATTAAAGTACCAGCAACCCCTACCTTGTCACCAATCCTCTGTTTGATGATCAACGACTGCTGATGCTGTTCAATAGCCTGTCTATATTGTCCTAAAAATTTGTAAATAATGCTGAGATTCCCTAGTGCATGTGCTTCCCACTGCTGATGACCAACGTCCCTTGCAATCAGAAGTCCGTGTTGATAGTATTCAATAGCTTTCTGGTATTCTCCTAA
>CALMVQ010000205.1 GCA_937873135.1 uncultured Scytonema sp.
TATATATAAAAAATAACTTTGAACTTATTATGAAGTTGTAATAATTGTAACCTTATTTCCTAGGTTCATGAACTTCTTAAAATTCAAATGCTTTGAACTTCTTCGGAAGTTGAACTAATGGAAACAGTTCTGATGCTAATATAGAAAAATCAGAATCAAATGCTTTGAACTTCTTCGGAAGTTGAACTAATGGAAACATTGATGTACACCCCATTGATATTGCACTCCGATAGACTTTGAACTTCTTCGGAAGTTGAACTAATGGAAACTTGGGCACACAAAACCATCTCGACGGCTTCTGAAAAAGTCTTTGAACTTCTTCGGAAGTTGAACTAATGGAAACAATAAAAAAAGCTTACACTCCAACTTTATAAAAAAATCTTTGAACTTCTTCGGAAGTTGAACTAATGGAAACGTAGCAATTACTGTTGATTCATCATCACCAGTAATTCGCTTTGAACTTCTTCGGAAGTTGAACTAATGGAAACGCCCAATCAACCCTCCTAATCGCACAGGCCGACTAGTCAGGTGGGTGTTCATCCATAATGGCAAGGACTCGACGCATATTAATCACACCCTCACGATTGGTTTGGAGTCGAGCAACCGTTGCCCGTCCAATCGCTGTAATACCGAGCATTTGAGTTGTATCTTCGTTCCAAGTGAAATGCTGGTTCCAGTCAAGAAGCCGAGGATGAAAAAGAGGAGCAAGCTGACAATAGGCTGGAGCGGGTGCTTCAGTTTTGTTGTACTTGTAGTTGTTGCAAGTTTGGCAGGATAGAGCAAGATTGTCTGCGATCGTTTGACCACCCCGACTCACAGGTTGGATGTGGTCAATGACTAGCGGATCGATCGCGTCCGATCGCTTGGCTGCGGCAATATTCACACAAACCACGGGCGCGATCAAAGACCAGTTGCTTCAGTGCCATAGGAACATACTCACTCGACATACGTAACAGGCTGAATGCCTAGTGTTTCCATGATCTCTGATAGAGAGACTTGGCGAAGTTGAGCGAGGTTGGCGAGGGCTTCGAGGCGTTGGGCACCGAATTGTTCGATCTGATTGCTGAGTTGGATCAGGGTGTTGTATTCAGCGTCCGTGAGAGTCTCGGCTTCGAGTTTCGTGCGAAGCGTTTGGTACTCAGAGCGGAGTTCTGGGTCAATACCTTGGTTAATTTTGTGGAGCAGTTGAGCTTCTTCTAATGTCCGGACGTTCGCTTTGCGGTGGGCACGAAGAATGACGACCTGCTAGAGGAGCCGATCCAGATCTGAAGAGTTCAATTGATTAGCTGCCTGGATGAGTTCGTCGAGGCTCATAGGGGCTTCTAAAGGATATTTTCTATTATATCTCGATGTATGTTGAGAACTCAGATTCTCATCTCACAGAATTAGCTTCTAAAGGATATTTTCTATTATATCTCGATGACAAAGGCAAAGCCGAAGACCCTTTCATCTTCTGATAGTTGACTGACTTTAACTAACTTCTCCTTGCGCTTAAATAGTTCTACCAGAACTTGCTCGCAGACGAAAAAACGGCAATCTGAGCCTATGAGTATCTCAGTAAAACTAGATTGACTATTTAGCAATGCTGAGAACAATATATTCGTATCAACAATAATCAACTGTTGTGTAGGCACTGCCGATTATCCTACAAATTTATGCTTGATTTTTAACCACACATCGCGGTCTATTTCATCTGCTAGGGTGGTGGCTTGCTCTTCTGTTAAATTACTGCGCTTTCTAATTGTCTCTAACTCAAGATATTCTAAAAATTTGGTCAGTCTTTCTTGATCAAGAATATTCCTATTAAATTTGATGATAATGTCTTGGTTGTCGAGTGTAATATTGTACGATGAATTTTCCGGCATGATATTCTCCTAGCAGGCGTTGTCTACGACTGGCTACGCCTAAGCACTTTTGAGAGGTACAAGAATTATTATGGCAGACTCAGTTGATGAGTAAAGGCGAAAATGCGGACAGAAAAACCCTTTAACATCATCGCAGCCGTTGTTTTACCAGGATGATTCTGATTATTTGATCGCGATCACACTTCCCAAAATCTTGCGATCGCCCTAAACTTCAATCAGGAGCAAACCTACAGTGGGAAAGTTTATAGATTTTTGAGCCAACACCGCGCACAAGCGAAGACGCGGATTCAGGCGCTTAAGTTGGCCTTAACTTTTCGTCCGAGGAAAGTTTGCACAGGATGACTATCACAGCTTAGTTTTCTAGCGCATTTACGAAGCGGTCTGCCGTTATACCAGGACACGGGGTTTCCAACTCGCGCCTACCATACCATAGCTCGCGGTTTAAGGTCAACATTCCCGCGCCTCCAAAAAGAGCAAGCCCTACGCGGGAACTTCCTGATTACTTGTCCAAACATTATCCCAGCACTTACAAAGAAAGGCAGAGGGCAGGAGGCAGAAGGCAGAAGGCATTCTGCTTCCTGTCCTCTTAAAAAAAACTTTAGTTCTGGGTTTAAAGCCCAGTTTAAAAAAAGATGTTTTTCGAGACGCATAGCGCGAGGAAAAACGGCGTCCTTATTTCAATCTCACACTTTTAAGTGTGGGTTCCTTCTGCCTTCTGCCCTCTGCCCTCTGCCTTCTGCCTTCTGAAAGCCGTGGATTATTGGAATGGTTTATTTAAGTCACATGGGCGAGGTTATCAAACCCAAATCAACGCCCTACTGCGAGCTTATATGGAAGCTCACCAATAGTTAGGTGCTTGGGCAAAAGGCAGATTCCACCTAACTGTATTTTCAGCTACAAAATTAAATGCGCTTACCCTGCATTACTAGTACAAGGAGTCAGAAGTCAGGAGTAGGGGCAGGTTTTACAGATTGATTTTAAAGCCGATAAGTTAATCGGCAAAACCTGCCCGTACAGGAGTCAGGAGAAAAAAATACATACATAACCTAGGTTTTACCCTGTTTCTAACTGTCTGGTTATTTCTGCCGCAGTGTACTAGATTTTTCTGATGTAAGTAGGTGAGTGAAAATAAACATAACTATATTAAGAAAAATAAATAAGCTTGAAACCATTACCAATGACTAATGACAAGGGACAAAGGACGGTCTTAACTAGTTAGCTTTATTTGTAACAATTTACTTAGCTGATTTAGTAACTTGGTTAGACCAGCAAGAAAGAGGTTAAGTTTAAATCAAATTAAGACAGATTCTATAGCAACAGAAAAATCTCCAGCCAAACAAAGTATTAGCTGGAGATAAAAACATCAGATTTCTACTTTACAAGTGTTTCCATTAGTTCGACTTCTGGTGAAGTCAGTCAAATTAAAACGTTATTCCCGAGACACACTTTTCACTGTTGGAGAATCAAAGATTATCATAAATGCGACATCTTTGACTAAGTTTTGCAGCACTTGTAAATACGCGACAGCATCATCACGATGACGAAATCGTGCCACAACAATAAGCATATTGTTGGGAAGAGTGCGAATAACGCACCAAGGACGTAATTGCTGAGAATATGTCATAATAACCTCCTCACAAGTGCTGCTGAATGTTTAAGGAATATGCTTTAAATTGCTATTTATTAGCCTAATTGAGGAAGCTTTTTGAAGACAGGTCTAATTGATATTGACAATTTAGATATGTTGTGCATGTTTTAAACTAAACTATATAGCGTGAAAAAGAAGATCCCCGACTTCTCTAAGAAATCGGGGATCTGTGTCTTCGTTTTCACAAATCAATTAAACACAACAAGCTTAAAACTTGTTCAGGAATATCGTCAAAATGCTCTAGCAAGAAATCCATTAAAGCTAGGTGACGCATATCATTACGTGTGGGGTAACGCCGAAATTTACCTTGTTTAAACCACCCTCTAACAGTAGAATCAGAACGAGAGCATATGAGAGCGATTTGTTCGTAGCTGACAGCCCATTTGGCATAAAAATCTGTTGGTGTCATACCAAATTCCCAATTACTGTAGCGTGAAATTAACCGTAATTCTCGCGTTTCTAATGGACGAGGTTTTGGCATAATTAAGAAAGGGAAAAGAGCAAAAAAAGTAAAAAGTAAAAAGTAAAAAGTAAAAAGTAAAAAAATGAAGCTCCCTAAATTTATTTATGAGGCAATAAGGTTGCTGTTTAGATTATTTGCCTAGACTGAACATTTGGAAAAACCTTGCAATCCAAAGTCTCTGAACTGTATTGATTTATAGGGTTCTTTTTTTTGCCTTTTTACTTTTGCCTTTTTACTTTTGCCTTGATTAGTGCGAGTCTATATGTGTTACCTCAATCATTTGTGCCGATTTGTAACGCCAGTAAAATCGTTTTGCTCTAGAAGCAGAGGAACTCCAAATATCACCATCTTTGCTACAATATCGATGCGTTCTCAAACTTCGATAAGCCGGACCATTGTTAGCAAAACATTCAAAAGCTTTGTCATATTGCTTGCAGTCTTTTGGGGATAATGAATCAAGTTGTTTTTGAACCTTGGAAGTTAAAACTAAACTAAACTTGATAGTTGTAATCTGCATTCAATAGTTTATAATTCTCCAAACTCGACCGGAAGTGTAGAGAGATTTACACAGCAATCGGTGGAGCGCGTGCTTTTTTCCAAGCGTTCATTTGCTTAATGGTAAAGAGTGTATAAAATCCTGGTAACTAGACGATAAACGCCGCGTCGTCTACGACAAATTCAGGTTGCGTTCCTAACACTGCGACTTTGCAACGATTGTGTGCAGACAGGGGGTAAAATCGAAGTTGGTCTTCTCGTTTGTTGACAAGTCGCATGAGATATTTAGATAAGGTTTGGTACTGCTTGTCGTCTAAGACGCACTCAAAAACCGACTTTTGCACCCGTAACCCGTAAGCTTCGAGGAGTTTTGACACCTTATTGCGACGGGTATCGCTAACGATGTCGTAGCAAACTAAGTAAAACATCAGACAAGTAAAAAGTAAAAAGTAAAAAGGCAAAAGAAAGACATCGGACATTGGTTGTGTTAACTTTGATGAGTAATTTACTCGTCGGGTTACTTACAGTTTGCAATGAATCAAGATATAACTGAAAGAACATTTGAGTTTGCAGTTAGGATCGTTAAGTTATGTCAATTTTTGGAAGAAAAATCAGGCATTCCGCGCACATTATCTCAACAACTATTACGTTCAGGAACTTCGATTGGAGCTAATGTAGAAGAAGCAAGAGCCGGACAAAGTAAGGCAGATTTTATTCACAAAAATACTATAGCCTTAAAAGAAGCTCGTGAAACTCATTATTGGTTACGCCTACTCGTTGCTACAGCGATCATTCCAAAAGAGAAGCTAAGTAACCTACTTCAAGAAGCTGACGAATTGACGCGAATTTTGGGTGCTATTATCGTTAGCAGTAAAAAGTAAATTCACTTCACTTTCCTCTTCTCTTTTGCCTTTTAACTTTTGACTTTTTACTTCACTTTTCTCTTCTCTTTTTACTTCGCTTGCAGGGTGAAATTTCAAAGCTAAAGGACGATAATATTCCACATCACTCAACAGACAAGAGAGATATTCCCGTACCTGTAAGTCCATACACTGACGGTAACTAACCTCTCCAGCGTAGGGATGCAGTACAAAGGTTCGCAGTTTCGCTTCCCATTGCTGGAGGAAACGTTGAAGAAGCGATCGCGACTGACTTTTACCGTTACCGTTAGTCAGATTGCGGGCAAAATTTAACACCAAATCATCAACGATGGGTGCGCGAAACTCTGCGGTAAAATCCCACGCCAAGGGAAGTTCTCGATCTGCATCATGGTGTAAGATTGCGTAGTCGGGGTGGAGTCCTACGGTATCGAGAAGCGTGTAAATATATTGATGGAGTAGCTGATACCCTAGATTGAAAAACTTGTTAATTTGCTTTGTGCTAGTGCGCGAACATGGGTTGTAAAACTTGAGTAGGGAAGCAATAGCACAGTCGTAAACGTTATCAGCTTCCTGGTTGTATTCACGCAGTTCACCAACAGATGTAGCAACGGGTAAATTATCCATCAGTAGCGTTAAGTAATTTGACGCACGTCGAGTGGTATCATTTGCAAAATGGCGAGTCCAACTTTGTAGAAAAGTATGTTGGTTGTGCAATTTAGCCCAGATGATACTTTCAGCCGTAGCACGCTTAAATTCAACATCGCGCAAACACTTTTGCTGGTAGGTTAGGTATTTTGGTTGTGGTTGGGATGAGTTTTCCAAACGTCCTAAATATTCGCCGTCTTGAGTTAAAAATAAGACGGGAATGTCATGTAGCCGCAGAATCTTAATAATATCCCGTGGTAAATTGATGTTACCAAAGACGATGATTTGGTTGACATGACGAATTGGAATTGAAATGCATTGTTTTTGTTGATGAAACACCTGTAAGTTTTTGCGTTCGGTTTTGAGCAATGCATTCTGTTCGGTTATGTAGATATTGGGCATAAACTCACATTGTCTAAAGATTGGTTGGAGGAAAGAAAGTTTTACTTTTTCTTTCCCACAATTCCATTCTTTCAAAACGCTATGTGAGTTCGTATATGAGTAGAGAGAAGATTTATATGAGTTCGTATATGAGTTGTATCGGCATCGCAGTTCATTTAACTTTTTGGTCAACTTACAGCAATTTTCAGGTAAATAAACCACAGTCGTAGGGGCGAACGGCTGTAATGGCTGGCTTAGCAGCTTACACTTATTTGCCCAAAAAACCTTCTATTGACATTTACCCAAAAGATTTGCCTGTACTGCCTCCTGCTATTTTTTAGCTCCGTCGAACTCACGTTTTCTTAAAAGCAGCAGCACACATAAGCGAACATGGGCTAGAGCATCTCCTGCATTGGCTTCGTCTATTGATTTATCGGTTGAGAAAGTTACAAAACTAGCTTCAAATCCACTCTACCGCGCCGGATTACCGGACTAACATCTCAGCAACAGGTTGAGAAAGTTACAAAACTAGCTTCAAATCCACCCCAATAGGAGCATTTCAGGTGGTGGGTTTAAAGCCAAGATTCGCTCTGGAAGGCTTGTACCTGTTGTATCCTTTGAAAGTCGCTGTCGCCTGAGACAACGATGAGGTTATAGTGCAGAGCAGTTGATGCTATCCACAAGTCGTTATCGCTAAAACCCAAATCTTGAACTGTAAACTTTCTACGTTTTGCTTTGTCCATTAACGATGACTAGACCGATACTGACACCAATTGTGAAACTTGAACTGTAAACTTTCTACGTTTTGCTTTGTCTTTGGGACCAAAATGTTCAACAATTTTTCCTTTGAGGCTACCGTAGACATCGGCAACTCCTCCACTAATGGGATAAAGGTCAATGGTTTGCAGAAAAGTTCTGACAAAGCGAAGATTTGCCTCCTGTTGAGAGGACTTTTGTACCATGTAGAGGAGTTCGCCCTGGACAATGACGCTGGTTGCAACTCCTAAACCGATATGTTCCTGTAACCGACGAATGACGTTTGCTTCTCCAAAGATAATACGGCTACAATGATTGGTGTCTAAGAGATACATTGCTAAAATTCTGCCTGGGAACGAGTTTCGTAAACAAGCTGCAAGCACTCCTCAAAGTCATCCCCTTGCCAGATTCCTGCAAATTGAAGCAAGTCTTCTGCTTTAGAGCCTCTAAGAATTGGTGTTGCTTCCTGTGCTTCCGGTTTCGTTTGCTCCCCAGAAGTATCCTCTTTCTCAGTTGAGAGGTCAAGGGATACTACCTCGGATGCTGGTTTTGTCTTGAGAAAGCGCAAAAAGTCTAGCGTTTCAGCTAGGAGAGCATCTGGGGATGATTCAATTTCTTGAAGCAGCAGTTCTTTGATGGTCATAGTGAGTCGCTCCTTCTACCGTTTCGCAGCTTGTGGTCACAGAATATATTATATTTATTCAACGTGGGTTCGACGGGTTGATTTGGGCACAAAAAAAGCACTCGACTGTAATAAAAGCAAAAATTAAGCATGGTGTCTGGTGCAATGTCCATAATTGTCTCTCGCCTCGATGTAACCCAGATTTTCTGTACTTCCATGATTTCTGTTCATCATGGGAAAGCATATGGCTGGAAGTACCACAGCTACCGTCAAAAACGGTCGAACGTCGCAGCACTTTGTGATTTAAAGGAATTCTTTGCCGCTTTTAAAGCATAAGCTTGCTGAACTCTTGTAATTACAAGCTTTTTTTGTTGAAACTGCAAATTCTCACAGGTTAACAGGCGATCGCACCTACAGAAGAATGAGCATTCCAACCGACAATCCGGCAAACTTATCCTTAAAAAACGGCAATCTTTTGCTTTAAACCACAATTAGTTCAACTTCCGAAGAAGTTTAAAGTTGTAATAAAATTGAACTATCGCAAGGAGAAATACCTGTTTCCATTAGTTCAACTTCCGAAGAAGTTTAAAGTTTTTTAGGAATGGGGTATGAACTTGTGGATCAGAGTTTCCATTAGTTCAACTTCCGAAGAAGTTTAAAGCATTAAGAAAGTTAAAGGATATGTTAGAAAAGAATGGGTTTCCATTAGTTCAACTTCCGAAGAAGTTTAAAGTTCTCAAAATTTGGGTTGAGGAGTCCAAGAAGGAACGAGGTTTCCATTAGTTCAACTTCCGAAGAAGTTTAAAGAAAATTTTGTAACCGTTCAGGGGGGAGCGCCCTTGAAGATACCCATTGCTTGATTAATCGGT
>CALMVQ010000206.1 GCA_937873135.1 uncultured Scytonema sp.
ATTCGCGAGATAGCATCGCGAATAATGTGTTTCTGCCAAATTGGGATGCTCCCCTCAATTTAGCATTGCCAGAATACGGATACCATTCTGGAGAAGAAGCAGACGTAAATAAACTTGTAGATAATTCAGGTACAACGTCTCTATTGGAGTTAGTCAAAGACTGCCGTAAGTCTAATAATATCATTGGATTTATTGGTGGACCTCCCTGTCCTGACTTTTCTATCGGCGGGAAAAACCGAGGATATTTAGGAGAAAATGGTCAGCTTTCTGCTTCTTATATTGAATTAATCTGTATTGCTCAACCTGATTTCTTTTTATTTGAGAACGTAAAGGGATTATGGAAAACAAAAAAACATCGTTCGTTTTTTGAAACTCTGAAGTCTCAGCTAAATCAAGCAGGATATGTACTAACAGAAATGTTACTTAATGCTCTAGAATAAGGAGTTCCACAAGATAGAGAAAGAATTATTCTCATTGGTTTCCATAGAAACATCATTAAGGATATGGGATTAAAGATTAGTAATTTTCATATATTACCTGAAGGTACTTTTCCTTGGAGAAATCACATTTTATATTCTATAAATAAAGTTTTTGCCTACCCTTGGAGTAAATCCGAACCATTTCAAGAAGATTCTATACTTCCTTGTCCTAATAGTATTCCTCAAGAATTAACAGTAGAATACTGGTTTCAAAAAAATGATGTGCTAAATCACCCTAATGCTAAACATTATTTTCAGCCAAGAGCAGGGCTCAAAAGATTTGCTTCTGTTGATGAAGGAGATGATTGTAAAAAGTCTTTCAAACGTCTTCATCGATGGCGTTACTCTCCCACAGCCTGCTATGGTAATAATGAAGTACACTTGCATCCCTATAAAGTTCGCCGAATTTCAGTAGCGGAAGCTTTAGCAATACAATCTTTGCCTGCTAAGTTTGTGCTTCCAGATCGTATGTCACTCACGAATATGTTTAAAACTATTGGTAATGGAGTGCCTTATTTAGCTTCAATTGCTTTAGCCGACAGTATTCTTGACTTTTTCGCCAGATGACTGGATAGTAACGCTACGCGGTACTAGTGTGAAGTAAAATACTTATAGTCACAAAGAGGCACTGTAGTCAATTATACTAAATAAAAAGGCAGAGAAAAGACAAAATTCTGAGAATTATGGTTTATTGACGCGGAAAAGTCTTAAATTTTTATAAAGGGTTAAAATCAATTACGAGTAGAAGAAGCAATGGCAGCAGACTATCCAGACATTGATATTGCGCCATTTATCGATCACACCCTGTTGATCCCAACGGCTTCAACAGAGCAAGTTGAGAAATGGTGTGAAGAAGCAGACAGGTTTAGATTTGCAGCAGTTTGCGTGTACCCAGCATATGTCAAGCAAGCTGCGGAACTTCTCCGAGGTAGAAAGCCTAAAGTCTGTACGGTGATTGGCTTTCCTACGGGAGCAACGACTTCAGCAACGAAGCTGTACGAAGCTCAAGAAGCGGTGGAAAATGGTGCCACTGAGTTAGATGTGGTGATGAATTTAGGTTGGTTGAAAGCTGGCAAAACCGAGGAAGTGTATCGAGAAATTGCGGAAATTTGCGAAGAGACTGGGCAAACGGTGAAAGTCATTTTGGAAACCAACCTGCTGACAGATGCCGAAAAAAGACAGGCTGTAGAAATATTTATGGATGCAGGGGTGGCTTTTCTCAAAACCAGCACAGGTTGGAATGGTGGTGCAACAGTAGATGATGTACGCCTTTTGAAAGAAATTGTCCGAGAGAGGATCGGAATTAAAGCCTCAGGGGGTATTCGGACTTTTCACGGAGCCTTAGACTTGATCCAAGCAGGTGCAACAAGATTGGGAACTTCTAGCAGTGTCGATTTGCTCCGCCAACGCGATACGCTAGATCGTAGAGAGTAGTCAAAAGTTCATTGTCATTAGTCAATGACCAATGACTAATGACTAATGACTAAGGAGTAATGAGTAAAACATATAAAGCTACTGGAATTAATCTCAAAACCCAAGCATTGGGCGAAGCAGATAAGTTAGTGACAATTTTGACTCCTGAGTTCGGCTTGATTCGTGCGGTGGCTCCTGGAGCACGTAAGCAGAACTCCAGCTTGGGTGGAAGAAGTGGGATGTTTGTGGTAAATGAGTTACTCATTGCTAAAGGGCGATCGCTTGATAAAATTACGCAAGCACAAACTATTAAATCTTATCAGGGCCTGGCAAAAAGCTTGGGAAAACTAGCTGCCAGTCAGTATTTAGCAGAAATAGTCCTGTGTCAAGCGTTGAGCGAACAACCCCAACAAGAACTATATGAGTTACTTCAAGAACATCTCAGCCGCATAGAGGCGACAGATAATAAAGATAGTGTTTTGGCGCACCTAACTCACGGGGTATTTCACCTTTTAGCGTTAGCCGGATTGACTCCTCAGGTGCAAGTTTGTTGCCTAACTGGGCGCTCTCTAACACCAAATGTCACAGATCCTAATTGGCAAGTCGGATTTAGTGTACCAGCTGGTGGTACAGTTTGCTTAGCTGCTTGGGAACGTTTGCAAAAAGAGGAAGAGAATGTCAAAGCGTCTCCGTCCACTGCTAAGGTGAAAGAGAAGCAAGCTCAATACCAGACAATTGTCCATCGGCAAGAAAAAATAATAATTTCCAGCCGCTTAAATGCTAAAGATCTGACGATACTCCAGCAACTGTCGCAACCAGAAATAATGCCAGATGCAGCTAAAGATGATAGCTGGTTGTCGGTTGAGAAAATTTTGCGCTCCTATGCTCAGTATCATTTCGGTCGCTCTATTCGCTCCGCTACCTTAATTGATTCTTATTTTGCTGCAAATCATGATGCAACAGTCTAATTCCGATCCAAAAATCCTGCCCTTGTCGCCAAGCGACTTAAAAAAACAAACTAGTGCTATTTCGCCTAAAGTTACCAATCACTTAAGTACGGTTTCTCAACCCAAACGCGATCAAATTCACCATCAACAAATGTCTGCCAAAGACGTTTCCACAAACGATAAAAATGGGAAATCAGAACTCCCAAAAACTGACGAGCCAACCCTTAGTGAAGTCAATGGGCATAGTACCCAAGTTGCTGAAACTCAGGCTGAACAAACTTCTAATTCGACAGAAGAAACTGTAGAGGGGTTTTTGCCAGTTTTGAAAAACCCTAACTTCCTGGCTCTTTGGGGTGGTCAAGTCTTTTGCCAACTGGCTGATAAAGTGTATCTGGTGCTGATGATTGCTTTAATTAACACTCAGTTTCAATCCAGCGATCAAAGCATCAGTGGGTGGGTGTCAGTACTGATGATTTCTTTTACAATTCCTGCAGTCCTCTTTGGTTCCCTGGCTGGTGCTTTCGTAGATCGGTGGTCAAAAAAGGCGGTGTTGGTAGCAACGAATATGTGGCGCGGTATCCTGGTTTTGGTCATTCCTATACTGCTGTGGTTGACTCATGATTGGCAGCCATTGGGGGGAGTGATACCAGTCGGTTTTAGCATCATTCTGGGAGTGACTTTTTTAGTTTCTACATTGACACAGTTTTTTGCACCAGCGGAACAAGCAGCAATTCCTTTAGTGGTGAAAGAACAGCATTTACTCTCAGCTAACTCGCTTTACACAACGACAATGATGGCATCTGTGATTGTCGGTTTTGCTGTGGGGGAACCATTGTTAGGGATTGCCGATCAACTTTGGCTGCAATTAGGTGGCAGTGGCGAACTGGGCAAAGAATTTCTGGTGGGTGGCAGTTATGTGATCGCTGGGATAATTTTATTGCTTATTGTCACTAACGAAAAACGCCAACAATCTGAAAAAGAATCTCCCCACATTTTTGCCGATATGCAGGATGGTTTACGCTATCTCAGTGAAAATCATCGCCTCCGTAATGCTCTCATTCAACTGATCATCTTGTTTTCTGTGTTCGCGGCACTCACAGTTCTAGCGGTTCGCATGGCAGAAATCATTCCTAACTTAAAAGCCTCCCAATTCGGCTTTTTACTGGCAGCTGGCGGTGTTGGTATTGCTCTTGGAGCGACAATTCTTGGTCAGTTTTGTCAACGCTTCTCCTATACCCTTCTCAGTTTATGTGGATGTCTGGGTATGGCAGCGTCTTTAATTGGTTTGTCAGTATTTACTACACAACTGTCGATTATCCTACTCCTTGTCACCCTATTAGGTGTGTTTGGGGCACTCGTTGGCATCCCCATGCAAACTGCTATCCAAGCAGAAACTCCACCGGAAATGCGCGGTAAAGTTTTTGGTTTGCAAAACAACGTGATTAATATTGCTCTCTCCCTGCCTTTAGCATTAACAGGTGTTATAGAAACCTTTCTTGGATTACAGACTGTCTTTTTGGGATTAGCTGCAATTGTCTTTTCAGGCAGTTTATTAACTTGGTATTACTCTTCTAAATGAATATCGGCGAGAAAGAGTTATTTTTCGACTGAAAGCTGCTGTTTTCGTGCTAAACTTAGGTTAGTGGGAAATTCTCACATACTTATTCCTGGGCATCAATCAGACATAGGCTAGGCGCAATAAGCTGCGTCTAGAATATCTGTCGGAAAAATATTGATCACAAAGGTAAGGAAATACAATTTATAAATTCATTGAATTGTCAAAACGGTAAATTTTTCATCTCTAGTACAGTGCGGCGCAAATAAAGCACCCATTCTGAATTGCTAGACAGCCTGCGAGTCCAGCTTTTTTAATTTTTAATTTCTGATTCCGCGTAGCGGTACTAGTTTCTGGAGAAATATTTTGACATAGCTTAATAAAAAAACCAGTAATTATTCGGCAAAAAAATACAGTATAAATATACAAAAAGCTGATAGAATGAATCCGCTTTTCTGATAGCTAACAAAGAATGCGTATAGCCTGGATTGGAAAAAAATCACCTTTTTGCGGTAACGTTACCTATAGTCGAGAAATTACAAATGCCTTGTTAGCCAAGGGACACCAAGTGAGCTTTCTCCACTTTGCTCAAGAAGAATCTGAACCGGGTAACTGGCCAAATTGTCCAGAGGTTCCTCTACCCTTCATTTATAAGTCCCAGGTTTACACAATTCCGACTTTCAACGCGACGAAGGTTTTAACTCGATCGCTTAAGAGTATCAAGCCAAATGTCGTTCATGCTTCCCTGACTCTATCTCCCCTTGACTTTGTTCTACCGGAAATCTGTGACAAACTAAATTTGCCTTTAGTTGCCACTTTTCACACCCCCTTTGCTGGCAAGGGAGCAAAAATAGTATCGGGAACACAACTTTTGGCATATCAACTCTACGCGCCTTTTTTGGTTAATTACGACCGCGTAATAGTATTTTCTCAAATTCAACGAGAATTGTTATCACGTTTGGGCGTGCGGGAAGAAAATGTTGCTGTCATTCCCAACGGAGTGGAGACTGAGAAGTATTCTCCTGGCCCTTCTAACATCAAAGCAGAATTTAAAGCTGATCGCTTGTTTGTTTACCAAGGTCGCATAGCTGCTGAGAAAAATGTCGAAGCCCTTCTCCGAGCTTGGAAGCTAGCAGATATGGGAGCAGGTAGTAAGCTGCTCATTGTTGGCGATGGTCCTCTGAAACCTTCTTTAGAAACGTTTTATGGTTCTGAATACAACATTATCTGGTTGGGATTTGTTGCCGATGAAAACCGACGCATCGAAATTCTACGCGGCTCTGATGTATTTATTCTACCATCAATAGTAGAAGGGTTGTCCCTGTCTTTGTTAGAAGCAATGGCTTGTGGACTTGCTTGTTTAGCTACAGATGTCGGTGCTGATGGAGAAGTGTTAGAAAAGGGCGCAGGTATAATTATTAATCCTAAGACCATCAAAACTCAATTAAGAACTTTATTGCCCCTATTCCAAGACCATCCAGAGTTAACAACTGTGCTGGGACAGAAAGCAAGAAAGCGTGTATTAGAGCGGTATACCCTGAATAATAATATCGATCAACTAGTTAAACTTTATACATCAACTGTGGAACAAAGACGCTTACAGTTCAGTCGCTGGGCTTAAGAGGTCAGGCTGAGACACGGAGAAAAAATGAATAAATATGTATTTTGCGCTATAAAAAAACGTGAAATTACTGGTTTTTCCTCATCTTCTCCTGCCCTGCCTTCCCTTACGCTTAAAGAAGTTAAGTGAATGCTAAACCAGTACTTTAAGTGAAGCTCGATTAGTGAACCGTCTGCTGCTTTTGTTCTTCAGTTAAAATACTTAGACGATTAAATGGCCAGAAGCGAATAGTTGCTTGACCAATGATGCGATCTTTCTTAAGAAAACCCCAGTAATGACCGTCACAGCTATTATTGCGATTATCTCCCAAAACTAGGAAAGAATTGGGTGGCACAACCTTTGGTCCCCACAGATACTGAGGTTTACCTGCAATGTAATTTTCAGGCAAAGGGCGTTCGTTAACGTATACACGTCCTTCCTTGACTTCTATCTTTTCGCTCGGTAGTCCAATCACTCGTTTAATCCAAGGATCGGAAGATTTCTGCGACAATCCACAAGCTGCAATAGTGCTATTGGGTGGCCAAAATACCACAATATCTCCTCGCTGTGGATTTTTGAAGTGATAGCTGACTTTATCTACCATCAGGCGATCGTCAATTTGTAACGTCGGCTCCATTGAGCCTGATGGGATGAAATAAGCTGCAGCTGCAAAGGTACGAATTCCAAATGCTAGAAATATGCTCAGCCCAACTGTCTTCAAACCTTCAATCCAGACATTTTCAGGGTTTGGCTGCTCAGTATTTCTTTGATGAGGAGACATAAGTACTTAATCAAAATTACTACTAAGTGCTGGTGACTTAATTCTAACTAATTTGTTCCGTAGCGATTGTAATCTGCTACTCATAGCGCATCTTGAGCTAAACTGCGATCACACTTCCACAGAAGGGAGCCACCCTCATGCGCGAGTAAGCGAGCTTTGAGGGGAGTGGCTTGGGTTGAGATAATTGTTTGGAAGATTGTGCAAGTTTTCGGAAGATTGCGCGAGACAGTCTGGTTTGAGCAGCACTAAACTCAGTACGGAAGTGAGATCGCCCTAAGTTTAGTATCCGAAAAAATGATCCAGCTAAAACCCGCAGATAAAATGCCTGGTAGTTTTGGTCTACCAATTCTAGGTGAAACTCTGGAATTAATTTCGACTCAAGGATGGGGACTTGCAAAAAATTATCAGCGTTATGGTCCTGTTTTCAAAATCAATCTTCTAGGCAAAAAACATGCTGTCTTGGTTGGACCCGAAGCCAATCGACTCATTTTACAGGAAAAGGTGGATTGTGTCTCTTCTTACCTGGGTTGGAGATCCACAATGGAGCATATTTTCGCTCGTCCAATGATGCTTCAGGATGGTGAAGAACATCGTCGCACCAGGCGCTTGATGGCTCCGGCGTTTCATGGCAAAGCCATAGCCAACTACTTTAACTATATCGAGCAGAAGTCCCACACTGTATTTCTCTTAGAAATCAGCGATG
>CALMVQ010000207.1 GCA_937873135.1 uncultured Scytonema sp.
TGGTTGGTGTCAGTGCCGTGCGGAGACGGTCGGGTACTGGCGGCGTAGTGGTGGGTTCAACTGATGTTTGTGGCGGTTTAGGTACTGGTGGAGTAGTGGTGGGTGCGACTGTAGGTGGTTTCGATTTAAGTACAGGCTGTGTAGTGGAAGGTATTAGTGCCGTGTGGAGACGGTCAAGTAGTGATGGAGTGTCAGTGGGTGCAACTGCTGTTTGTGGCTGTTGAGGTTGTGATGGAGTGTCAGTAGGTGCAACTGCTGTTTGTGGCTGTTGAGGTTGTGATGGAGTGTCAGTGGGTACAACTGCTGTTTGTGGCTGTTGAGGTTGCAGTTTTTGCTCTGGTAAATTTGGTTGTAAGACTGTAGGGCGGGTCAGTTCTGGTGAATCTGCTTGTGCTGGTTCAGAGGAATTTTGGTTTGTCGGATTTGAAGCAGAGCTTTTTGAGGTAACTGACGGTGGCTGTGTAGCAGAGAGAGGTTTGTCAGGTTTTACTTTCCCGCCTGCAACAGAATCTTTGGCAGCCCGTCGAGCAGTTTTCAGAGGCGTCTTAATGCGATCGCGAGGCACTTCTACTATCTCAATTGGAACCGACTGGGAAATATCAGGCTTTTGGTTGGGGGCAAAAGCTCGCATCCAGTAATTTCTTCCAAGAAATAGAATAATGTGCAGGAGAATGGAAGTAACTAAACCAAAGATTAGTTCTAAGTTGTCATCGCTCCTGTTGAGCTTGAATTGATCGGACTTAGCCATGTTATTGTGCCTTTTTAACAGCAGCTTCGCAATCCGTTGGACTCAACAAACTCCAATAGAAACGTCGAAATGGCATTTTTAACCTTTTTTACTATTCTCTAGCACAGAATGAACTAGAGAATAGTATTTTATCCAACTTACTTACATTTCATTCTAGTAAACGCAGTACCAAACTAAAAATTTGTGAATGGGGGTGGAGGGACTTGAACCCACACGACCGTTTAAGGTCAACGGATTTTCATTCTCCCGCAGCTTTCGCTACTGCCTCATAAGGCTTTGAGAATTGGACTCTCCCTTTACCCTCGCCTTTACGTTAGGGTAGCTCCCGTCGAGTCTCTGCACCTTCCGAAAAATTGGGAGTTAGGAGACGTGGAGTTCTAGAGAGTTTTCAAACAGTACATCTGTTTTGCATTTTCTCATCACTCATCACTCATTACTCTTGAATCGGCTTGGCTCAGGATTGCCTTATCTGTTGCCAGAGTTAGGTTTCCCTGAATTTGAGAGCAGTCACTTGAAGGATTTCTCCAACAAGGCTCAGTTGTCTAAGTCCGTAGCGTCTACCATTCCGCCACACCCCCTAACCATTCTTAGGAGTCATTTTGCTAAGTTGAGACTTTGAAATTCCCATACCTTTCAGTGGTGAAATTCTTGGGCTAATCTCTGCCCGCTCAACTTGCCCATACTAATTTACACTATTTTTCCTAAATAAATCATCATTTTTCCGCATTATTTGCTTTTTTTTTCAACTCCTTTGAGATTATGGAGTGGGAGTATCCTATTTTCACTCCACAAAGAAGTGGGAGTGGCAATAAAAACATTTTTTAGCTAATAAAGCTTTATATAGGAAATAATGTAAAGTGTCAAGCACTAAGTATCTACCTAAAGAAAGAAAATATGCTGATATCTAATGGCTAACTGCTAAATGCTCTGTTAGCCATCGGCAATACTTCCCTCAAATTAGGCGTTAAGCTTATGATGGAAGAAACGTACACTTTATAGCTAGAGATTATGGTTGTAGCGCTACTGTATCTGGCTCTTGCTGGAGCTTATCTATTAGTCATGCCAGCGGCTGTGCTGCTATACCTTAGACTGCGGTGGTACACGGCTACCTCTATTGAGCGTGGTTTTATGTACTTTCTGGTATTCTTTTTCTTCCCTGGTTTGTTGCTTTTGTCCCCATTTGTGAATTTCCGACCCCAGCGACGACAAATAGAAGTTTAACAAGGTAGAGGGACAGGGAAGATAACGATAGAAATATTTCTGCATTATCCCATTACCTATTTTCCCTGCTCCTTGCTCTGTTGCCTCTTGTAGACGTGGGTGAAGTCTTAACCCACGTTGCTACTACCGCTTCTCTAGAAGACGCTACGCGAATGGAAAATTAAAAATTTGTGGAATATTAAGCACCGAACACTGCTTCTCAAGAGCGGCAGGAACCCTCCGAAGTTCTGAGCACAGAAAGTCGCCGCTCAGACTTCGGGCGTTGCACTTCTACTGGCAAGGGAAACCGATCCCGCAGTCATTAAAATGCTTGAAATACAAGGTTGAGGGCTGTTTGGGATGGTAACTCTATCTCCGCGCCCCATGTGCTAGTGATCACAAAGCCCCCTGTTATATGTAGAAAATTTACTATTTTAGTATTATGCAATACTTTCAATAAGATTTTTTGTAATCCATTGATACCGTTTAAAGAAATTAACTAGCAACTTACGTTATTATTAACAACTATGTGGTAGTCATAACTCTTATGCGACGCATTGACGCTGTTGGAATTGGCTTTGGAGTTTTTATTGGAGGCGGTTTAACATATGTATTATTGCAATTGATCGGTTTAGATAGCTTGCAAGCTGGTATATGGAGTCAAGTCTTGCTGGTTAGTGTTCTAGTTGGCTGGTTACTCACTTATGTTTTTCGTGCAGTGGGAAAGAAAATGACATACCACCAACAGCGAGAACAATATGAAGAAGCCTTTCTCCAAAAGCGCCTAGACGAACTCTCTCCTGAAGAAGTGGAGAAAATTCAATCTGAGATAGAACAAGAGCGGGGAGTTGGGAGTAGTTCGTCGTCGAGTGTTAAGAAGGAGGGAGAAACTTCTTAACTCCTATACTCCCGACTCCTAACTCCCCATTTTCAAAGACAAATGTGTTCTCTATCCTTTTTTGTCACATTAATCGGTAGACAAATTAACAAATATAGTCTTGAATATATAAGGCAGATATCAAGCCGTTAATAAAATCCCATCGATATCGTATATTAATATTTGATTTAGCTAATATGTAAAGTCAAGTAGAGTATAAATTATGAGTGTGATTATGAGTGTGAGTATGAGTCAATCGCTAGTAATTGTTATGCCGTCGCGTTTAAGGGGTAAAGGCGATGAGTGAAAGTATGGCATTTATCGGTGGAGTTGCTGTAGCTGGGCTGGCAGCTCTTCTGTTGTTAAAAGGGACGGGGACTCCCCTACAACCTAACTACCTTACCCCACAAATGCCATCGGTAGTTGCACCTTCATCGGTAGTACAACCAGGGTCATATTCTCCTTACGGACAACCACCATATCCAAACGCACCAATTCCTAATGCTCCCTCAACTGAAGAGCGTGTTGCAGTTGAACGGGTGAAGATGGAAAACGAGAACCTGAAGAAGGAAAACGACCAACTCAAAACTCAAATCCAGCAAATTCAGTTCCAAATCCAAAACTACAATAATCAGCTACAAATAAACGCGCAACATAACCAAGCTCCGACACAAGCGCAACCGCAGGAATCTCAAACTCCGTGGTGGTCTTCACCTATAGTTTGGGCGGTGGGAGGTATGACTCTAACAATTGGTGGTGGTGTTGTTGTCGCCGGAGTGTTAGCTTTGTTCTCACCAAAACAGCGTCCTAGCCGTACCGTACAAGTTATTCATCCATATAACGGTCCCACCCCACCACTCGCTCCCGTGCGTCGTACCGAGTTTCTACCACCTCGGAGAGCTGAACCAAGGCGAGTTGAAGCACCAGAATACGATGATATGTATTAATAACTGAACCACTCAGATGTCAGCACTGCAAAAGTCAGCTATGAAAGCAATAGTCTATGCATAACTGGCTTAAATCATACTCTTGCAAATCATAATGCAAGCTTAAAGCTCACGTTTGAATGTTTAGTGATGAACGCTGCTTATATGGGAGTGCCTGATCGCCAGATGCAACACATTTGGGTGAAACATCTTCATATCCTTCAAGTTCTTCTGGAGACAGTGTGAGTTTCAAAAATAGTGACCGAAGAAAGGCAGAGGCGGGAAGTGCAGCTATGCTGAAGGTAAGAAATTTTTTAAAAGCTTTCTGCCACAGGGTTTCAAGCCCCTAAATTTATTTATGCAACGCCTGAAAACATGTCTCTTGCGAGATGCATAGCACGCGAAGTCTGTGGGAGAGAGTACTCTCATGCGCGGGCTTCGCGCGAAGCTCGCTCTTGGGAAGATCCCCCGGCAGACTTCGTAAGAAATACTACCTCCTCAATTAGGCCCCTAAATGAGCGTTATGGGGATTACATAGCTGCCCTCAGCATAGCAGCATAGCTGCCTTGCCGCCCTTGGCGGCATGACAATAAGTTTCATGACTGTCTCTAGCCATGTAATATCAAGTTGCCATAGTACATGACAACGCAAATACATCTGTCCCAAATCGCCAAAACTCTTGTATTTCTAGCTTTTTAATTTTGCGGAAAGTTAGCTGGGTAGGTTTCCGAAGTTTGCATTTGGTAGGAAACCCTCCTTAGCGCTTCTCTTCGCTAAACTTTCCAAAACAAATTTTTAACTCAGCGTTCGCACTGCGTCCCGTAGAGAAGCGCTCATTTTTTATTGATATTCCTTTCGGCGTTGCTGAATAGAGGGATGAAATTACATTTTCCCTGTTGACTAAACAACAATTCTTTGCGACGACAGTCGCCTGGGCGTGGGAAACCCGCCTCTAGCGCGCTGCCTCGTCTTTGCTCGGCAGTTGCTTCAAGCTGGGGAACCAAGAGCGCCAGTCGCCGTCTCTAGCGGGCTAACACTCATGAGAGCGCACAGCGAGCCAACGCACTGCCTTGCCTACTCTGCTTTGAACGGCTTCTCATTCTTCGGAGACGCTGCTTCGTAGCTTGCTTCCCCGAAGGGGTACGCCGAATGCGTGAGGCTAATTCATACTTCAATGATCCAACGCCAACTTTTCCTTCTATTCTCTGCTTTTCTTTGTAATTCTGGACGAAACTGAGTTATGGCTTCAATTTTGGCATCAGCTTCAATCTCCCTCTAAAGGATATCCATAAAAATAAATCGCGACTCCGTCAAACTAGAACGAGAGTCGTAGTCGCTTGCGTCTAGCGGACAGCAGATTCGCCTATGCGCGAGCTTCGTGCTTGGGTTCACACATAAGGCTCTCGATTTACGGATGGTAGCTGCCTAAAACTCTCACTCTCCTCATCAAAAAGGATACTTAAGAAAGTGGCACTAATAGGATTGACTTTAATGCATAAACATGAATATTGATTCATCTGAAAAAATATATATCTTATGATTGCTGTTCGTATAGCAATGTATTGTAACTAGGATTACAATCTTAAGAAGATCACCCCAGCCGCAAATGCTTACCTCAGCGCAAAGATACAAGACACAAGTGCACCAATACTCTTGAGTGGCATAACTGGGGTATAGCTAGAGTCATGCATTGCTATTTTTTCTCTTTTTAGATTTAATTCTTAGAAGATAAATATCCGAATAGGGGTGAGACTCTTCTCGAAAAGAGGAAAAAAATACTGAGATTGTTTGGATATTATTAATTCCTTTTAAAGGCTATCTGGTTGATATTACTGAAGTGTTAACTAAAAAATACAAATTTAATCTAGTAATTTATGGCATCGTTTCCTGTATTATTTATTAGAAACAAGTTTAGTTAGCAGCAAACGTGATGAATGTATGTAAGCGGAAACTAACTTGATACGGGAATTTCCGCATCAAGAGCGTAAACGTTCTACAGTTTGTTCAGATTACAAGCGATGGGTGTTCTAAAAATAAAATTGGGCTGATATGCTTGATAGTTGAGTAGCACAACTACTAAGAGTAAGCGTGTAGCTTTGCAACGCGTCTCTTACGTATTAGCTGTACTTATAGGTTTGTCATACCTGCGTTTCCAAACTCTCGTAGTGTCACGAGTGGTCCAAATTTCCTATGGCGGTGCTTCCCGTCAACATCGCTGCTGTGTTTCTTACGTAAACAAACTTAAAAAATTATGCTTTCTTTAAACAGGAGATAAAGGAAAGCATAAGATGTGGGGTTGTATCAAAAATTTGTAAAGAATTTGTTTCTTCACGAGATTGCTCCATTTAAAGGGCATACTTCTCGATAGAATGTGGAAGCAACTTTTACCTTAATGCGTGTATCTACAGAAAAAAACTTAATACAAGTGCCGTTTAACTCCAAAGATTTCACGCAATTGCTGCACTGAAAATGCTGTAATACGTGCGTAACCTAAGTCATGAAAGGGTTACTCATGTCCGCATGTCACTTTCAGATAAGCACTAACACCTATCTAAGGCTGAGGCAGCATTTACCATAACGTAAACACTAAGAAATTATACCGTTGACATAATTTTGGTAATATGCTCTGATTAGCGAATAAATAAAGATATGGTGAAGAAACTGTGATGACATTAAAGTCCAAGTACACCTAAGTGATTTTTGCTGCTAATATGCTTGGCATACTTGGGAATTAAAGCACCGTAAGGAAAATTTGGTCTTTTAGTTAAGAACATAAACGTACTTGAAAATGTTTTGCTATTTCTTGATGCCTTCCAATGACATCTAAAATTTCATGGCTGAGGCAAGGGAGCCTCTTTTTTGCCTTTTTCTCCCTAAGTATTATCACTTATAAAATCATTCCCTCTGTTGCTCAAACGGGAGCCATATCAAACACGGCTAACGGTGGAGCAGACAACATACCAGGAAGAGTTGACTCCAATCCGGTGACTTTCACAGCCGGGCAAGGAGCTTTACAGGTGATCAAAACAGCTGATCGGGCAGCAGCTGAACCGGGGGATACTGTAGTTTACCGTCTGACAATTAGAAATACAGGTAACTCTTCTGTAACGAATGTCACGATTACTGACAGACTTCCTTTTGGTTTGCAATTCATTTCGCGATCGCTCAGAGGTTCTATCGGATCTCAGTCAGTCCCGGTAACAGCTAGCCAAAGTACAAATAGGAACATAACAATTACCGCGACAGGGGTACTAGCACCAAATCAAAGCTTGAGTGTCAGTTATGCAGTCGAAGTGACACCAGACGGGGTTCGAGGAGATGGCAGAAATTTGGCACAAGCCAGATCCGGTAATCTAACAAGTAACCAAGCCAGTTATCAACTGCGGATTCGACCAGGCATAGTTTCTGATTGTGGCACCTTAATTGGTCGAGTGTTTATCGACAAGAACTTTGACGGCGAACAGCAACCCAACGAACCTGGAGTCCCGAATGCCGTAATCTACATGGATGACGGTAATCGCATCGTCACAGATGCTAATGGACTATTCTCGCTACCAAACGTCATTGCTGGCTATCGCTCAGCAACGCTGGATTTGAGTAGCTTACCGGGATATGCATTGGCACCTAATAAATATTTCATTGAAAAGAATAGCCAGTCACGTTTGATAAGACTAGCACCGAGCAGTCTGGTACGGGTGAATTTTGCAGTTACACCTGCGTTTTCTAAGAAGAGGCGATGAGAACAAGAAAGCTATTCGTGCATAATATCCAAAATGGAATTATGCCTAAAAAAGGTCAAAAGCAACTATCTCCTATTTTACGCTTTGCCCTAGTTACCAAGGGTAGCGTTGGCATCTTACCTGTAGTTTTGACAGTCATTTTACCTTCATTTGTAAGTACAAAAGCAAATTTAAGCAATGCTGCCTTCGCAGGTGTACCAGAGGCAGATATTCAGTGGCAGACGAGTACAACAACTCAAACGAGGCTGGAACTGAAACCCTTAGAAAATGGGCAATCAAGAGACAGCGCTATTACATTTAGAAATTCAATAAATCTGGAAAATCTGCAACTGGGTAGCGTTGTCGCAACCCACGATCACTCGTTACAAGTCAATCTAGAAAGATTGCCCGTTTCCGGATTTAATGAAACTGGAGTAAAGGTTATAGCAGAGGCAGGGGATGGAGCATTAATTCCTCCATCCTCCTCTCAACAAAACCCAGCATCCCCACTGCCACAACAATCAACCTCACCGACTGAAAACCAAGGGGAACTGTTTCGCCAGAGTCAGCAGGAAAATCCTTCTGTCATACCAGTTCAACAAAACCCATCTGCGAATCCAATTCCATCTCAACAAGACACAGGGACTCAATTTCAAAACCCGTATGCGAACCCAATCCCATCTCAACAAACCCCTCGTCTTCAATTTGAACAAAACCCAGACTCTCCCTTATCTACCCCACCTCCTTCATCTCAACAAAAGCCTAATCCTTCATCTTCCTCAACCTCCAAGACTCCCAGATCCTCAAAAGTTAATGGCGCACAAATAGTCATTACACCTGTAGGCGATCCCCGAGTCCAAGCTGATGGACGTTCTACCATCAAGCTGCAAGGTCAAATTCTTGACGAAAAAGGTCAACTCATCCAAAAAGATGTGTTGGTGACTTTGACTACTAGTGCCGGTAAATTTATTGGAGTCGATCAAGACAAAGATCAACTGGGGTTTCAGGTGCTTGCCCGAAACGGTCAATTCATTGCGACTTTGCAATCAGACATCAAACCCCAGCAAGTCCGAGTGCGAGCAGCAGTAGAAAGAATCAACAAACCATCACCAATTACCCGTAGAGAAGTCCCCATACTGCCGAATGATGAATCATTTCCACAACAAACAGATACTTCTCTATTCAATCAGTTTGTTGATACTCCGATTGAAGCCTACACCCAATTAGAATTCACTACATATCTCCGCCCTTCCCTAGCAACTGGCGTCGTCAATTTACGAATTGGTGCGGGTGGTACTGATTATTGGGGTAAATATGAGGATTTCCTCAATCCCAACAAAATTGGTGGCACAACGGTTGATTTCAAATCATCTTTGTTTGCCACAGGTAAAGTAGGAGAATGGTTATTTACAGGCGCATTCAACAGCTACCGCGCCATTAACGAAGATTGCGAAGGTAGAAATCGCTTATTTGGTGGCGTTCAGTTTTGTGAACAACAGTATCCCGTTTACGGCGATAGTTCAACCTTTACGCCTACGACTCCTTCTATAGACAGTGTTTACGCTCGTTTGGAACGCACGTCTCGTGTACCAGGAGCAGATCCTGATTACTTCATGTGGGGAGACTTCAACACTGAAGAATTCTCCAGATCTTCCCAGTTATATACCGCCACAACTCGTCAGTTGCACGGCTTCAAAGCCAACTACAACTTCGGTCCCTTGCAGTTCACTGCCTTGTACAGTCACCTTGATGACGTTCAAGGCTTCCAACGGGACACCATAGTACCTAACGGCACTACTGGCTACTATTTCCTCTCAAAGCGTCTGTTGATTCCAGGAAGTGAAACCGTTTATGTAGAAGCAGAGGAAATCAATCGTCCCGGTACAGTGCTAGAGCGCCAACAAATGTTGCGCTACACAGATTACGATATTGACTACGATCGCGGAACAATCAGGTTTTTCCATCCCATCAACCCAACGGATCTCAATCCGTTTGGCGATCATTTTGTCAGACACGTTGTCGTCACGTACCAAAATCAAAACGGTCAAAGTTCCAACGTCTACGGTGGACGATTACAATACAACTTCTCTCACGAATTGGAAAATAGAACATTCGCCGGAGCAAGTTACCTGCGGGACGACGAAGGACCTCAGAACTTTGAGTTGTATGGAGGCGATTTTTTAGTCTCTTTCGGAAATTCTGGTCAAATTGTTGGTGAAGTTGCTCGCTCTAGCAGCGACTTGCTGAATGGACGGCGAGTCAACGGTAACGCTTACCGGATAGAAGCTTTAGGCAACTTTGCTGACATTTTTCAAGCCAGTGCCTACTACCGCGCAGTTGAACCAAACTTTGCCAACAATGCTACTTATAGTTTTACTCCCGGACAAACGCGCTACGGTGCATCTTTGCTAGCAAAGGTAACAAATAGCACTAGTTTTCGAGTTGCTTACGACTATGAAGAGAACTACGGCGTTGCCCCAAATCAAAGTGTAAACTTTTTTGACTTGTTCGACCCGCAACCGCAATCGACTCCGGGTACAGCAGTCAATAACAGTCTCAGAACCTTCCGTGCCGGGATTCTGCAAAAGCTCGGTTCTGCGGATGTCAGCGTAGAGTATGTGAACCGTTCTCGCAATGACCGCGTTAATAATGTGTTGAGAGGCTCAGCAGACCAACTTGTCTCTCGTGTCAAGCTTCCGATCACCGACACTTTAACCTTTCAGGCTCAAAATGAACTGACTTTAAGTAATCGCAGTGACGCACTGTATCCGAACCGCACAACTTTAGGTTTTGATTGGAAAGCTTATCCGGGCGTGACATTACGACTTGCCCATCAGTTTTACGATAAAAGCGCGTTACTTCAAGGCAATTCAATCACCACCTTAGATACAATTGTTGATCGCAAGCTGTCTAAAGATACTTCATTTACAGGTCGTTACTCAGTATTGTCCGCGTATAACGGCTTGCAAGGTCAAGGTGCTTTGGGTTTGAATCATGGTGTTCGCGTTGCTCCCGGTTTGAAGCTTGACCTGGGTTACCAATACGTATTCAACAACATCTTTAACGCCACTGCTGCTGGTCGTCGGAATGAGGAATACTATGCTGTCGGTCAAACAGCTTCCACACTCGGACTGTTTTCTGGTTCCGTCTTCAGTATTGGCATGGCCTATACCGACAATCCCAACTTCAAGGCAAGCGCTCGGATTGAATATTATGATGGTGCCAGAACGAACAACACTGTTATTACAGCAGCAATAGCTGGTAAACTCTCCCCCGCTTTCACGATATTGGGACGTTATCTACAAGCAGGTGCGGAAAATGCCTTTCTTCCTTCGGCAGGAACTGGGTTTAATACGAATGGTATTCAGTATCAACAATTGGGAGACACAGCGAATTTTAAACTTGGTCTTGCCTACCGCGATCCTAAAAGTGATAAGTTCAACGCTTTGCTGAAGTACGAGTGGCGTCAAAATCACGATACAACTGTTTACAACGAACTACAAGGTTCAACGCCAACAGGTCACCTCTTTTCTGCAGAAGGTCTCTATGCCCCTAATTGGCGCTGGGAGTTTTACGCCAAATACGCTTTCCGTAATGGTGTCACTTACGATAGTGGCAATTCCTACGACAATACCGCGCATTTAGCGCAGGCGCGAGCAAGTTACAAATTGGGCTATCGCACGGATTTGGCCGTTGAGGGACGTTGGATCGGTCAAGTCTCAAATAGCAACAACAACTACAATGAATTCGGTGTCGCGGTAGAATTTGGGTATTATTTAACACCAGATTTACGTGTAGGTCTAGGTTACAGTTTCGGAAGCGTCGATGCAAATAAAGATCGCGATTTTACTGGTTACCGTTCTCAAGATGGTATTTACGTCAATATCAGCTTGAAGTTGAATGAACTCTTTGGCGGCTTTGGATTACAAAAACCCGTACCTAAGCAGCAGCAGGAGTCTGAGATTCCCGGATCTCAGGCACAGCCAGCAACTGGAACACAGTCACCTCAGAGTCGGTTGATCCAACTGTTGAAAAAAACACAGGCACTCTTAACTCCAAATCGTAGCAATACTGAGAGAGATCGCAACTTAATAACGCTTCCTGTCAAGAGTGAATTCAATGGTAACCAAAATTCGGGGTTGCTTCCTAACATTGGACTGTTCAACAACAGTGGCCAGTAGCTTTTTGTAGAATTTGAGGTGTGCAGGAGTGAGTGAGTAATGTCGAGATTGAAAAAACTGACGCGGAGACGCGGAGATACGGAGACGCAGAGAAGTTATACTAAACCAAGTTCCCTTAGCGGACTACTAGTTTTTTACCTTTTACCTTTTACTTTTTCCCTTTTCCCTTTAGTTGCCTACAGTCAGACACCCGTGAAGAAGGACGTGGAGACTCAGGGACACGGGGAAGCACAGACTGTTTCACAGCAAATATCCCCCTCTGCCTCCTACCGGGTGGTGGTTAATAGTAACCTTGATGGGAATGTCCAAGCGGATAATCAGTTGACTTTGCGAGAAGCGATTGAGATTGTCAATGGTACGCTTCCTGTAGAGAAACTTAGCAGTGCAGAACAAGCACAGGTACAAAGAATCACTGGTGGTTCTCGGATCGAATTTAATCTGCCTGCAGGTGCAACGACTATTCAATTACAGAAAGTATTGCCAGATTTATCGGTTCCGGGATTGATTGTTGATGGTTCAACTCAGCCGGGATATGATCCCACAAAATCGGCAACAGCAGAAATCGCCATTCCGATTCCGGTAGTGACAATAACTCCTGCAAATGGTAAAGAAATATTTCGTGGTTTGACAGTCGTGGCAGATGGGATAACTATTCGTGGCTTGAACCTCTACGGTTTTAATGCCAGTCCCATCAAGCAGATTCTGGGAAACTTGGCTTTTGATACGACTCCCAAGCCAGTGACTCTGACAACGCCGCCAGGAGATATTGTGATTGCTCATCGTAACCCACCTCCCGACACTAAACGACAACAACCGCCTAACGATACTTTTCCTTTTTATAAACGGGATGTCCCACCTAAAAACGTTGTGATCGAAAACAATTGGTTGGGGTTGACAGGCAATGAACAATTACCTGAAAACACATCGGCTTTTGGGGTTTACGTTTTTAACTCCCAAGGGGCAACAATTCGCCGCAACCGGATTTATTACCATGACGCAAGTGCGATTATTACCTCTGTACGTGGTGAAAATACGGTAGTTAGAGAAAACATTATCGTTGGGAACGGCATTGATGGAATGCCGGACGCCTTACGGTTTGAAGGGGTAGTGACAAAATCCCAAATCGCTGGCAATTTAATCTGTGCCAACGATGGTGCTGGGGTGTATCTATTTAAACCAGAAGGGGATGTTCAAATTCAAAACAATAAAATTACCTACAATGGCAGGCGTTTGCGACGGGCCGCAGTTTACTTGATGGGTCACAACCATCAAGTACTGGGTAACGAAATTGACCATCAAACAGGACCGGGGGTGGTAGTATCAGCTTTTCCCAAAAGCGATCGCAATATCATCGAAAACAACAAATTTGCGGCGTTGTCAGGTTTGAGTATTGACCTCAACAGCCTCCAAAATCTCGATGTCAGCGACTTTCAACGAGGAGATGGTGCCAACCCCAAACGCGACTCCGGGAATCGCCGCCAAGATACAGGTAACGATGCCATTAACGCTCCAGAATTCGGAGCGCGAACGTTTGCACCCACTGGCACAAGCGTAACTTTGCAGGGAAAATCAGATCCTGGCACGTCCGTCACTATTTACCGTTTAGGTGATTATCAGCAAGGGAAAAATGCCGTCTACGACCTCGGTTATGGAGCATTAGCAACTCCCCTGACGACTGCCAAAGTTGATCAGAAGGGGAACTTTAGCGTAGAGGTAGACAATTTACAGGTTGGGGATGCGGTGAGTGCGATCGCCACCGATCCCAGATACGGGACATCAGAACCTGCCTATGCATCAGTCATCGGATCTCCCGGTACTTCACCCAATCTGGCACTGACTCCCAAAGTACAGAACATTCAACCCGTGCAATGTACTTCCCGACCAGTACCACCCGCACCACCAACACCGCCACCAACACCACCAACACCACCCGAAACACCACCACCATCAATCGAGATCAAAGTACCGCGTAACGTTCACTTTGCTTTAGACAAATCGTTCATTAGTCCGGCTAGTGCGATTGTCTTAGATCGGATAGCCCAAGTCTTGAAGCAATATCCTTATATTGTGATCGATATCCAAGGTCACACCGACCCTCGTGCGAACGTGCAATACAACTTGGCATTGGGCAAACGACGGGCATTATCTGTGAGAAATTATTTATTACGTAAAGGTATTTCACCAGAACGGATGACCATCCAAACCTTTGGCAAGTCTCAGTTGAAGGTTCCGGGTAGTACGGATATCGTTGATTACGCACGAGATCGCCGCGTTGAGATCATCTTTAGAGATATTAGAGGTATCAAGTTGATCATCAACGAACAAGAAGACGATTTGCAAATAGAACGGCGACAAGGCAGAAGGTAACTCATTCAAAAAGTCAAGAAGAATGAAAGCTTTATTTCAGTACTTAAAAGCGATCGCTCATCCTCCTCGTTGGTTCACTGTGCAACGAGGAGGAGGTACATTCCTCACACTACTTTTCGCGATGCCGCCAGTTTCCTTACTTGTAGGCATTTCCGGCGACAAGGTGTTAGCACAGACAACATGTCCAGCTGGGACAGCACCAGCAACCCTCGATTGGACCCCTACTAACTTTGCCGGAGTTTCCGCTGAAAACATCACCGCAGGTGGAGTCACCGCCAACCTTTCCTTCAGCGAAAGCATACCCAATCAAGTGATCGACAGAAACGAAACAGGAATATTTGCGACAGTTTACGGTGGTCTTGCCGGACCGAATCTACAACTTAATATAGGTTTGGAAAAAACTCCAGCACCACCAGGCAGCACTGCAACCCTGCTGATCAACTTCTCACAACCAGTCACCCTAGCAGCTCCTCTCACATTCCTAGATGTTGATCGCAATGGTGCTCGTGACCGTGTTGGAGGTATCGATTTTATCTACCAAGATAGAATTACGGTGTCAGCATTTAATGGAGCGACGCGTGTTGGAGTTACAGGTAGAGCGGTCGGTCCGGATACCAGAGTCAGCAACACTACTGTTAACGGTGTCAGTACAGTTGTAGCATCGGGGATCAACGAAAATGCATTTCCTAATACCACTGATGGTAACGTCGAAGTCACCCCATCCGGGCCCGTCACTCAAGTTCGAGTTCTTTATGAAGCGGGAACAGAGTACGGCAACCCTCTTCAGGATGAGACAATTGGTCTTACTAGAATCAGAATCTGTGCGCCAGTTCCGGCAACAGGTTCGCTTAATGGTACAGTCGTTAATGACAGAAATAATAATCGCGCTATCGATCAAGGTGACCAAGGACTCCCTGGGGTGAACGTCACTTTAACTGGTGCAGGACCTGATGGTCAATTTGGGACTGCTGACGACATCACCCGCAACACCACCACTGATAGCAACGGTAGATATAATTTTACCAACCTACCTGCGGGCAATTACAGAGCCACTGTCAACAATCCTCTGGCTAACTCCAACCCTACCCTGATTCCACCGAACAACATTACCGTAGCTAACAATCAGATTAATAACATTGATTTTGGTTTCTTTGTTCCTACCGGCACTGGTGGTGGTAACGGCACGCCTAATCTCCAGTTGTTGAAGCGAATTACCAATGCAACCAGAGGTGGCAACACTATAGGTGGAGTTGCTTTCACAGATGTTGATAATTCTAATAATCCTAATATCATCGCTACCATCAACCAAGCTGGTGTTAGACCCATAGGTGTCAGCAATATTCCGGCAACAACACCCTTACAAAGCGGTGATGAAGTGGAGTATACAGTCTATTTCGCTGACCCAGGCGCTGACTTGAATAATGCTAGGCTCTGCGATCTCATCCCAGCAGGAACAACTTATAGCAACAATAGTATTTCAGTAAACAGAGCCGGAAACGGTGCAGACCAGGGAAATTATTACTCTCCTTTATCACCATTACCTCAAAATAATACCTGCTCGAATCCCAACAATCCCACTGGTGCAGTACTTGTCAACTTGGGTACTATCCCCGGTAACAACGCCGGCTTTGTTCGCTTCCGCGTCAGAGTCAATTGAGGAAGTAGATCGTGGAAAAGCAGGAGGATATGGGGCAAAGACGGAAATAATCACTCCTGTCTCCGGTCTCCTAATTAAAAAAAATGAATTGCAATTCGGTATTATTGTTTTGGCTTCCATGTGTCACATTAACATCTCTTTTTGAATGCGAATGCATATTCTTAAGTTCATCGGTTCAGTTTTCGTTAGTACCGTACTAATCTCTAGCTTTGCCACTAGCTGTGAAAATACTCAAGCTCAGTCTAAAGAGCCTAAACAGCCCAAAGTACCGCGTTCTATATCTCTATTAAGATCGAAATGTGTTAACAGTGGAATTGGTAACGTCCGTAAGGAGGACCTTGATGTTTCTATAGGTAAAGCAGTTTACACAAGTCAATTTTATCTAGGCCCTGGCTATAGCTCAGCTTCCTTAACTTGTAATATAAAGCCTGAGAATCCTCGTACACTTGTGTTTCAAACTCTAAATTTAGGTTTTGGAATGCGTGACAATGACATCAAAAGTCCAGGTGCGGAAGTGAAGGTCTATTTAGATGGTAGGCTGGCGGAAACCCGTGCTGTTGCACCTACACAACAAGCATTACTATCGCTGGATGTTAGCAATGCCAGCAACATTGCCATAGAAGCTGTCTGTGCTAGTTCAACTCTGTACTGCGATCGCGTTTACTTCTTCACTGCAGCTTTGCAGCCACAAATTCCATTACCACAAACAAATCTAGCACCAGCACCAACAAATGCATCCCCCACACCAATAGATTTGTCACCGCCTACACCAACAAATGTTTCACCCACACCTAAATAACACGAAATATTTGGTAGCCCCACATTTTTTAATCGGGGCTACTAGGTGAAAATCGTCTGTCTTAACCCACATTGTGCAGGTTAATTTGAAAATCTTAGTATTTTCTCTAAACCAAATCTGATATGGGTTTCAGGCATTGAACCTATCTTTTGCACTCGCGAACGTCGCAACAGAGGCAAGTATAAAAATTTAATTAATTGACACTATTCTCAGTAACATTAGCCGATTTGAGACTAAAAACTTCTTCACCTTAGTTTTATACAATATTATTGAACTCTTGCCAATTTCAAAATGCAGCTTGCTGACCTATTTCCGATTTGTTACCAAGTTCTGAAACCAGCTTTTCCGAACTGTCTTTGGGACGGCGATCGCAATTCCAAAGTTGTGGCGTTGACATTTGATGATGGTCCGCATCCTGAATATACACCACAACTGCTGGCTGTTCTAGATTATTACAACATTCCTGCTAGCTTCTTTTGGTTGGGTGCTTGCGTTAACCGTTCACCAAAAATAGCGAAAGAAGTTTGCGATCGCGGGCATTGGATCGGATTACACGGGTACGATCATCAAAATTTCCCTCTGCTTTCCGCTACTGATTTGAAGCATAGCTTAGAAAGAACTCAAGCTGCAATCTACAATGCTTGTCACTTGCATCCCGATAAAGTACGTGATGTCCGACCTCCTAATGGTTTATTCACACCAACAACTTTGAGTTTGTTTAGACAGTGGAGTTACCGCCCCGTCATGTGGAGTGTGGTTCCAGAAGATTGGGTACGACCAGGAGTTCCCACTGTGGTACAGAGAATTCTACAGCAGGTAAAAAATGGTTCATTAATTGTACTGCATGACGGTGCTTGCGGTGGACAAGATGTTGCTGCTACAACACAAGTTCTAATTCCTCGGTTGCTACAACAAGGCTATCAATTTGTTACTGTTGAAACTTTATGGCAACAAGAGCTAAGGATTTATTAGTTGTAGTTGTTATTGGGTAAAATTACTCATAACTACTGTCTCTCAACCACCAACTAAACACTGTTGCTTTTAGCTAGACGCTTTTGAGCAGCTTTGGAGTTGGTTTTGGGGTTAGGAGTGCTTGAAGAAGGCTCATCAGTGCCCAATAAGTTTTGAATCTCACCTAAAGAACTAGGCTTTGCCAATTCTTCAGCTGATTCGCTGACATATTCAATCAAATCTTCCACTTTACAATTGAGAGCTTTACAGAATCTGATGATTCTTTCAATCTGATCTGTTCCTGTTCTACCACTTTCCCAGTTTTGGATAGTGCTTTCAGTCACGCCGACAAGACGTGAGAGTTGAAGCTGGGTTAATCCTGCTTCTTCACGCAAAGAAGCGATCATTGGTTTTGCCTTGTGTTTCACATCCACAGTAGTTTTTTTGTACCTATAGCCATTCATACTACCACCAAAAAGGACATATACCCAAGCAATTTCACAAAAAAAGTTTATCCAAAAATATTGGGTTAAACTCTTGACACACCTAATATCTTTGGGTAAAGTATTTAAATATAGAGGTTACTTCCACCAGGAAGGGCTTATATAGACTAGAGGGTCGATGTAACGCATAACAAACAGTTGTGAAAGGTCTTCTTCCCTGAAATCCACAACAGACGATTGATCAAGTCCAAAAAAATGTTGAACAAATCTATTGCTTTTGGATTATTAGCTTTTGGATTAATGGTTGCACCAACTACAGCTTTTGCTGGTAGCCAGTCACAAAGTAATGTTCAAACTAGTGGGCAAAATGGTGCGGCTACTAATGGCAGCACGACTGCTCAAAATGCTGAAAGTATCAACCAACAAGTTCAAGGTCGAATTCAAAAAGCTCGCGGTAGTAGCCACTATAACGGCTACGGTTCCCGTCGCTATTGTCCCCCACACTCAACCTCCCAGTCACAACACTCGGCTCAGGGTACTAGCCAAAATGGTGCAGCTACAGATGGTTCCACCACTGCTCAATCAAGCAGCACCGTCAATACTCAGACTCAATATTCCCGCGCAGGCAGTGGATGCTAAAAACATTCATCAGTAAATATACTAACTTCTGAGTATTAATGCAAGCGATGAGAGGATTGCAAAATTTAGACTCATTAGCACAGGACTTAGGACTGACGCACTTTCCAAATCAACTATTGTGTGCATAAAGCTCTTACGTGCCAACTTCCGCTTCTGTTCTGCAATAGTTAGGTTAAGCAAAAATTTTCCATTTCTCTCTCTGACTCGTGCATAAGTTGATTAGCTTGCACCTAATAAAAGAAAGAAGGGCAGCAAATAAGTCTTCACCACATAATTCATTTTTGGTCAATGCTTTAGTCATATAAGTTAACTAAGCAATGCCAGTTCTACTCCTACAACACACACACATTTAATCAGGTCACACAAAGATGTTGAATAAATCTCTTGCGCTGGGATTGTTAGCTTTTGGATTGATGGTTGCACCCGCTACAGCTTTTGCAGGTCAATCTCAAGGTAACGTTCAGAGAACTGGGCAAAATGGTGCAGCTACCGATGGTAGTACAACGGCACAAACTTCAGAGAGCATTAACAACCAGGTTCAAGCTCAAGTTAACAAAGCACGTGGTGGTATTGCCTACCGTCCTTACAGTCGTCACCGGATCAATTGCCCAGCACAGTCTACTCCTCAGTCACAACACTCGGCTCAGCATACTGTGCAAAATGGTGCGGCGACAGATGGTTCTACCACTGCACAGTCCAGCAACACTCATAATAATCAGACCCAAGCGGCTTCTTCTCGCCGTGGCTGCTAAATTAAGCCAAATGCAGCTATGAGCCTTGAACTCATAGCTGTGCAACAACATAAACTGCTATATACACAACTAACGAGGTCAAAAAAATGTTGAATAAATCTATTGCTTTTGGATTGTTGGCTTTTGGATTGATGGTTGCACCGACTACAGCTTTTGCAGGCCAATCTCAAAATAACGTCCAAACCACCGAGCAAAATGGTGCAGCTACCAATGGTAGTACGACGGCGCAAAGTTCTGAAAGCATCAATAACCAAGTTCAAAGTCAAATTAATAGAGCACGTCGTAGTGTCCGCCCTGTATACAACAACTACGGTGGTTACGGCTATTCTGGTCGCTCTTGCAAATCAGGTTATACTTCTCAGTCACAAAACTCTGCTCAGGGTACTAGCCAAAATGGTGCCGCTACAGATGGTTCTACCACTGCTCAGTCTAATAACACTGTAAATAATCAGTCTCAATCTGCTCGTCGCGGCTGCTAATTTAAGCCTTCAGCTGTTAGCTAATAGCTGAAGGCAAGAACTCTTTATGCAAAATTCCTGGAACACATACACAACTAATGAGGTCAAAAATAATGTTGAATAAATCTATTACTCTGGGGTTGTTGGCTTTTGGATTGATGGTTGCACCTACCACAGCTTTTGCAGGTCAATCTCAAAATAACGTCCAAACCACCGAGCAAAGTGGTGCAGCTACTAATGGTAGTACGACAGCGCAAAGTTCTGAAAGCATCAATAACCAAGTTCAAAGTCAAATTAATCGAGCGCGTCGTGGTGTCCGCCCTTACCACTATTCTGGTCGCTCTTGCAGATCAGGTTCTACTGCTCAGTCACAAAACTCTGCTCAGGGTACCAGCCAGAATGGTGCCGCTACAGATGGTTCTACCACTGC
>CALMVQ010000208.1 GCA_937873135.1 uncultured Scytonema sp.
TATTTATATTACCTGTTTTTGAAACCCATCAATTCAATCTTGACAGCCTACTAGAGCCAAGCGTAGTCTTATCAGCAGCAATGTTTTTCACTCTTCCTATCCAGAAATGACCTAGGGGCGAACAGTCCGCCCCTACCAAAGATTTCAAGAAACGTATAATTAATTTTCACGAACTTAGTCTACTAATTAAACCGAAGAGCGAAGAGTATCTTTTATACCTAATGGCTCATGAAGTTTGCTGATTTGGTGGAATTGGTGAAAGTAACCCAAGTGTAATCGGCGGACAAACAGCTTTTATCGGCTCTGCTTTACCTGTAGTCAAACCACCTGCAATCCTTGCCGCTTCGTCATAAGACAAAGCTGACAAAGCATCTTCTGAATTTATACCCAGGCTCCGTCGTGCTACAGCATTATCTACAGCATCATCAATCAGATCATTAATTTCAAGTCGGCCTATGTACTTTTTTTGGTTTCCGTCCATTTTGATTTTCCTGTTAATTTGTGAAATGGGTGATCTTGAAAAACTACTTCCGAATTGGTGTAAGATTACCTTCTTTCTGTGCTTCCTTGGCGTGCGTGTGCAGTTTATCTAACTGATATTCATGTATAGCGGTCGGGGGTAATACCGTTTCACTTTAAAGTTAATACATTTAGGCTTGCAGGGGAAGCAGAGGAGCAGGGGATGCAGGGGATGCAAATAGTATCAAGATGTTCGTGAAATGGTATAAGCTGCACAATTACTTAATCTACTGTCAATATTTTAAGTTATACGAAAGTTATTCCCTCATTTCTTTTGACTTTTGATTCGGTCATAACTCAAGGAGTTTTGTCCCCAAGCTTAAAAACCTGGGATTTAGATCATGTCCGGTAAGTTAACCTTAATTTTGTCTGAACCCCACCTCGCTTTTCGGTGTGCTTTGTCTCCCCTCCAAAGCAAGCTCTTAGGGGTTGGGGGACTCCTCACAGGTGTAGGTTTTTTACTTTTGGGTGTTGGCAAGACTTGGAGGACAAGTCAGGAAAGTAGACAAGGCAGTCTTTTTTACCTAATTTCGAGGAAAAGCAGTATATATACATAGGGTTTCCGCTTCTTCCTGGTCTACCCAGTCTTACCTACATGTAAAAAACCTACCCTTGTGAGTTGGGGGACTCGCAATACTGCTCGGATAAGCAGGGGAGGCTGTTCTTGTGCTCTTGAGGCAGGGGAGGAAAGAATTATTGGACAATTAGTTCAAACCCCCCCTGCATCTCTACGGTGAACTGCACAAGAACAGCCTGCCTTAACGAATAAATTTCTTAACCGAGCAGTATTGACTCCGCAGATGATTCTTTTTCTTCCTACCTTCAGCATGGATGCATACATACTACATATACCTTTCTTTGTAAAGACTCTGTAGAGTGACATTATTATGTCCGCCGCGCTAATAATTAAGCTGCAATACTTTGCTCAAATTCGGTTAGGAAGCGGAATGCCTTGACAATAGAGCGAGCAGACTCTGTGGGGGAAGTGTTGTAGAACGATTTCCATGCACTTGCTTTATCTTCATCGTAGCGATCGCTTCTATTCGGATGTTCCTCCAACCATGCTAACCGTACAGCATGACCGATTAACACATCCAACACAATATATGCTTCTATTTGTAAATTAGGGTTCCGAGATGCGATCGCGGCTAATTCCATTAATGTCTCGATACATACTTGACGGTACTCGGGAGCCTCTATTTTATTTAAAAGATGCTCTACGAGTAGAGCAAAGTTCTTTTCTCCCTCTGTCATCTCCGACAACATCAACTCACTATCCAAGCGATTGCGGCGCTCAAGTTTATCACCGATGACCAAACCTTTACAATGACCCATTAGACGCCAAACTTGTTTAAAGAAGTCTTTTGGCACACGTCCCGTTGCACCTTCAGAGGAGCGAAACCGCCGCCAACCGCCCGGTGCAACTTCTATTTCCTCAACAAGTGCAGGTTCCCAATCAATCTCACTTTCTTTTTGTTTGACGTGCAGTGATTCCTGTTTGCGTAACAGTTGACTGATACCAGCATATCCAAGTAATACTTGACGTAAGCGTGTTTTCACTTCAAAAGGCGAAAGTTGCATCAAATGTTCGTATGCTTCATCTTGAGTGACTTTTAACTCTCCTGCAAGTTCGCTGGTAATCAACAGGATGAAATAGCCAACTCTTAATGTTAGTAATCCTTGGAAGAGTTCTGGTTCTGACTTAATGGAAAGGCTCAAATAAATGAGGATCTCTTGAGTCAAGACGCGATCGCTGATGTCCTCACGACAAAAATGATTGATTTTCTCCATAATTTCGTTATGTGACATCGGCACGGTGATCAGCGATGCTTCACTATAAGCCTTTCCCACGGCAATTTGCTTACCCCGTACCACAATACTTGTCACTGCGTCTGATAAAGCCATATCACCCATCTGGCGCAACCCAGCCGCACGACGTACCACTGCCCAAAAACCTGATTTTCCTGCTTTGGTGTAAACTTCATCCAGCAAGTCCGCTACCGTCACGGCATACGTCCCATCTCCAAAACCTGTATCAAACTCAAGTTTTTGCAAACGAGTTAAAGTCTGCAATAACTCTATTTGCTCGTAGAGATTTTCTGAAGATTCTAAAGAAGAAAGCAAGCATTCTAAGTTATTTTCGCACTCCATCTTGACTTCTTGAGTATGCCCTAACTGCCAGTTTTTCTCTGGACGACTGAGGTAAGATCTGCGAGGTGCGGCATCTTTGACTGCTGATTGGGAAAGATCCAAATCCTGTAGAAAATCAATCCGTTGTGTCGCTGCTGTCAGCATCAGTTGATTGATTCGCCCCAATTTCACCCGCACACCGTTACAAATACCATCCTTAAGTTCCTGCATCAGGGTAAGCAATTCCTCACTTCCTCTTTCCAACATGGTATGAGTCAACATTAAAATTAGGGTAGGACGTCCCAAATCGCTCCAATATTTTTGCATGTAAGCGAGTTCACTTCTCAGTTGATCCACGAGAAAATTATAATCCAGAGTTAAGTAGAACTGCTGAGAGTCTAAAAACGATGGTAAAAACACAACAGTTTCATCTCGAATCCGAAAGATTCGAGATGTTGTTAAACTCCGCAACCGCCGTACCGGACGTCCAGTCAAACTAAGTTTGTCATTACGCCCAATTTGGGTGAAAATAGATGAAAGTTCGCTAGCTTGTCGGACTTGGATTGGTTCTACTTCCTTAGCTGTTTGCGTTTCAATGCCGTGAACTTCCAGCAAGAGTTGTAAATCTTCATCTTCTGCCAGCAAAGCAATTTGTACCAAAGCCTCGCGCTGTTTTCCTACACACAGGTGTCGTCTCAAGGGATCGATATCCCCAATTGCTAGTAATCCTTCACTCAGCATTTGACTGAGAAAATATAAACTCTGCGCCCAAACTAAGGGGAGATTTTCGTTTGGCAAACGTGGCTGACTTTGAGGATTTAATTTTTCCGCTTCTACATTTTCGGCCTCGACGTAATAAACTTCTGGGAGCAAATGCAATCCATCACGTTCAACAACTAAGGAATCTAAACGTTCTTGGTAATGTTTAATTTGTTCTTCTTTGCCGCTAAACAAACCATCCAGAAGTAAATAGGTGAAAAATAAAGGCCATTCGCACTCAATATGCTCAAATTGTTTGAGTTCCGATGGTTCGTAGTGCAAGCGGTGTTTGTCTTCTAAGACAGTTTGGTGTCCATCTCGCAGGAAACGTTTGCAACCGTATTTACCTTCAAGTTTAGTGATAATCTCGTTGCGAGTGCGATCGCTCAACTCCACATCTTCCACCGCAAAGGCGGGAAAACTAATGATGCTTAACAACGCCGCATCAATTTCTTTTGAAGACGATTCTCGTGGCAATAGAGATTCTAGCGTAATTCTGGCACGGGCAATTTCATCTGGCAGCACATGAATCACCGATGCTTGACTACCACGTACACCAAATAAATCTAAGCTATTGATTGCTTCCAAGGCGGCTTTTGCCATACCGACAGAACTCGCGTTTAATTCTGCATTCCCACTGTTGATTTTGTTACCTCTTTCCCAAATACCGTAATCAGGTGTGCGGTAAGCCCGTCCAATGTAGTAAACTAGATTTTGAACAAAATTCACTTCATCAAGCGTAAAAATTATCTGAAATCCAGAAGCCGTCATTTGTGCCAACATCAGTAAAAATATCGACGTGGCATCAACTTGCAGATGTCCCCAGCTATCGTCGCCTACAACGATATCGCCAGTCGCCGTATTATACTTAGCGTGTAAAGCATCTAACGGAGACTGAGTATGCTTGAATCGCTCTACTTTCAAACTTTGTCGCATCATTGAAAATAGCAATCCACGCATCAGCTTGATGACGCTGTGTTCTAGTTCATAGGTACGTCCCTTATCTTCATCAACCTTGCGGTATGCGATCGCCAGTCCCCAGACTGCCAGAATACTATAAACATTGTCTCGTACCCAAGCATCGGTGTAATCCCCGTGGGCAGTTATTGCTGTACTTGCAGGTAGTAATCCAGTAATCGGGTTTTGACGTGTTAGGATGATCGTCTTTATTTGCTGGTAATAATTCTCTAGGCGCGTTTGCAGTTGGGTAGCTGTTTTCATAATTTAGATGCGAGAACTATTCGCGAAATTAGACTTCGTATAACAGGCGTGCGAAAGGCAGGGAAATCTTTACCTAAATTTTACTCTATATCTGAATGGTAAACATGACTAATTGCATCACCAATTGCTTTGATTTGTTCGACAATCACTTGCGGCTGAATGACTTTAATGTTACCTCCAAACCCAACAATCCAGCGCCGTCAATCTATGTCAACGACAGAGCAAGACGGTAGAGTTACTTGGAAACAATGAGGATATTTTGAGTCTCCAGTATGTGGTAGTACAAACATTGTTTTAGAAGTTTGTTGTGATACATTAAGCCGTTTAGACATTTTGATGTTGTTTGGAGGAAAGCGTTTATTTCCCTCGCTAATGAACCGAAAAATGTTGTCATTGCACCAAATTTATAGTAGTATTTCTACAGAGGTTACAAAGAAAGGCAGAAGTACGAAGGCAGCTATGCTGAAGGTTTGAAATATTAATAAAAAATGAGCGTTGTGGGTCTAAAGCCCACTTTAAAAGAAAATGTATTTCGATAGCACAGCGCCGAACTTGTGACGTCCTTATTTCAATCCCACGTTTTTAAGCGTGGGTTTCCTTCTGCCTTCTGCCCTCAGCATAGCAGCATAGCTGAAGTTGTTTTTTCTCTAAATATTTTTGTTGGGATTCGACACTGTTACTAATGAATAAGCTATAACTTGCTTTGTAGAAAGTTTCTAAATGCAAAAGTGCCTGCTTTTGCTTTGACAAGCTACATGTTTCATTAAGTATTTGGCGGATAAAAATGCGGTCAAGGCGCTCGAATTTGAATAGATTGGCGTTTTTACCATCTTTGCATTCGTAGCCGAGATACCAAGCAATATTACAGAATACGATTTGTAGGGGTCACACTGAGAAAGATTCGTTAGCATGGGGGTGATCAAGGTGGCTACCTGTGCTGGAAAAACGGTCTAGTAAATAATTTTAGATGACTACTTAAGGGAGAGGCAAAAAATAAAATATCCTGCCATACTTGTTATCGGGTGTGCAAGACGATGATTAATTTTGGTGCCCAGCCTGAAAGGCTGGGCGACGGCGGGATATTTTATTACTGGTAATTGCCTAAGAATTAAGTAGTGGTGTGAGTACCCACCAGGGTAATGCTGTGTTCAGAAAATTGAGTTATCATCTTGGAGAATTGATAGCCTTTACTGACAAAAGGGTGTATCCAAATCAGCTTGTGTTCTGATCATGAGCTAGTTTGCATGGCGAGATGAATCAAAGTCAATTGAATCACAAGGAACAAGTCTATGAGTTTACACAACGGTTATGGTGTATTAAAGTGTCATGCAGTTATAGGAGAGAAGGAACTCGGGAAAGGTACCCCACACTATCAAGTGCATGTGAAGGACGGTCAGCTTTCGTATCGTCTTGCCATTAACGTGAGATCGAGTCAGAAACCCTTTGATTTGTTATATTTTGTCGATGATAATTTTCAACATTTCATCACAGATAAACTCGACAAATTGGACTTTGGTCTCACGAAAATTGAGCAGTCAGATAGAAAAGCAGGGGGAACAGCACTGGATTACATCCGAGCAAATTTGTTCAAAGTCAACCAGATGAAACCATTGCCCTTTAATGTACCCGGAGCAAACAACGATCTTAATGAGTTGATTGATTCGTTGATTCAACGGGCAATTGAAACTCAAGCAGTTGTGTACGCCTTTGGAGAACCATGGAAAGATAAAGAAGGTAAAGCAGATAAAGTGTTCCCTGAAATCAATCCGAGTAGAGGCGTTCATAATATTCATATGAACCAAGGTAACAGTGGTCAATTTGCTGGGGAGAATGGGGTTTTTCAAGATGGAGGATTATTGATTCATTATCCCTCTGCGTCAGGTTCTCACGACCACTGGGTAGCAGCATTTTTTGCCTTTCAATCGCAGTCGTTCCACACTGACGATCGCACTGGTAACCCTATAGATACAAGGGTAGGAACTGAACCAATCTCATCTAGTCTTCCATCTGTCAAGGCGCGGGTAAGAATTGTTGCGGCTTTAGTCAATCCTCGTGGAGAAGATACAGGTAAGGAATCAGTGACTTTGATGAACTCTTCACCAGAAAAGGTAGATTTAAGTGATTGGGCAATTGCCGATAAACTCAAGCATAAGCAAAGGCTTGATGGGTTGAGTATCGAGCCAGGTCAAGCGATTACAGTACCTTTGTCGGGAGAAAATGTTCAGCTTTCCAATGATGGAGGCATCATATCCCTTCTTGATTCTCAAGACATCAAAGTCGATGGTGTTTCCTACACTAAGGAAAGTGTTCTCGAGCAAGGGTGGACAATAGTTTTTTAACAAAAACGATCAGCCCAAACGCCTGACCAATAACTCTGCTATGTTGGGATAGCTGGGGGGGTTGGGT
>CALMVQ010000209.1 GCA_937873135.1 uncultured Scytonema sp.
TGTTACCGATTTCTTGTTGAATGTTCAACGATTGTTGATGTTGTTCAGCAGCCTTTTGATATTGTCCCCAAGACCTGTAAACATCACCCATATTCAGCCGAGCACTTGCTTCACACGCCCGATGACCAATTTCTGTGGCAATTTTTAGCCCCTGCTGATGTGATTCAATAGCCTTACGGTATTCTCCCAAAGATTCGTAAACATTGCCCAGATCAATCAAAGAACCAGCAACGCCTGCTTTGTTACCAATCTCTTGTTTAATTACCAACGACTGCTGATGTAATTCAAGAGCTTTGTGGTATTCTCCCAAAGATTCGTAAACATTGCCTAAACTACTCAAACAAGCAGCAATACCTGCTTTGTCACCAATCTCTTGTGTAATTATTAACAACTGCTGATGTAATTCAAGAGTTTCGTGGTATTCTCCCAAAGATTGGTAAATATTGCCTAGATTTATCAGTGCATTGACTTTCCATTGCCGATGACCAGTTTCTTTTGCAATCTCTAGTCCTTGCTGATAGTGATTAATAGCCTGCTGGTATTGTCCCAAATTTTGGTAAACAATGCCCAAATTAATCAAACAAGCAGCAGCACCAGATTTGTCACCAATTTCTTGCTTAATGGCTAGTGCTCGCTGATGATATTCAATAGCTTTGTAGTATTCTCCTAATCTACTATAAACAATGGCTAAACTATTCAATGGATTACTAACTCCTGCATTGTCACCAATTTCTTGCTTAATGGCTAGCGCTCGCTGATGATATTCAATAGCTTTGTAGTATTCTCCTAAAGATTGGTAAACACTACCTAAACCACTTAAACAAGCAGCAATACCTGCTTTGTCACCAGTCTCTTGATTAATAACTAATGACTGTTCGTGGTATGCAATAGCTTGCTGGTATTGTCCCAAAAAGTCATAGACAATACCCAAGTTACCTAGTACATTTGCTTCTGTTTGCCGATGAGCGATCGCCTTGGCAATTTCTAATCCTTGCTGATAATATTCAATAGCCTTTTGATATTGTCCCAAGGAGCAGTGAGCATTGGCAAGACTATTCAAAGAATCAGCTACGCCATCTTTGTCACCAATCTCTTCTTGAAGAAACAATGACTGCTGATGGTATTTAAGAGCTTTTTGGTATTGTCCTAAAGATTGGAAAATAACCCCCAGATTTGCTAATGCATTCGCCTGCCATTGCCGATGTTCAGCTTCTATTGCAATCTTTAATCCTTGTTGATAGTATTCAATAGCTGGTTGGTATTGTGTCAAAGATTGGTAAATATTACCAAGATTAATCAAAGTACCAGCAACCCCTACTCTATCACCAATCTCTTGTTTAATGTTCAATGACTGCTGATGGTATTCAATCGCTTGCTCATATTGTCTCAAAGCTCGGTAAACAAAGCCTAGACGCTCCAATGAATTTGCTTCTTCCTGCCGAGCATTGAATTTTTCAACTGTACCTTTCTCTGCTTGAGCAGCTATTTCTCTAAAAATAACTAAAGCCTGTTGAAAGGTCTTTAAAGCTTCTGTAAATTGACCTCGGTTATATTGTGGAATACCTATTTGATATAATAACCGTAGCGCTTCATCTCTTTGGAACATATCGATAAAAACTCTAGCTGATAGGTTGTTTATAAATAAAATCTCGAATCACTTCTGTCAAAGGCATCCGAAACTACTGCTTCTGCCTTATTATGAGATTCGGAACGTAGTTGTTCTAGCGCCGTCGCCGTTAACAGAAGGCGCTGGCTGTAAGATTAGAACTGTCGTTGAATTGGAGCTTGTAATGGTTCTTTACGGAGTTGTTCTAATCAACATTGCTACCTAATTCGTGGGAAAATGATCCACGGAACTGAGGTTGGGGATAACCTAACTTTGTGCCTCTAAGAATAATCCTAACATGGCTCCCTTGATTTTCTTGTTGGTAAATTGAAGGCATCAATGACAGGAGGGTGTAAACGCGCATTTTGGGCGTGGGCAAGAATTGAAACCATGTTTCAAGCTTAATTTGGATATATTTCAACGCCCTTTTTCTCACCTGCTTGGACATTTCTACAAATCGAGTTACTCCCGTTATTAACGATCGCATACGCCTACGACATTGCTACTGGGAACATCACGCCTTCACAAAACCTTGCATTGCATTTCTATGTTAAGTACGTAGTTTAATTATTTTAAAAGTAATTTTAATTACTTTTTTATCCATAAACTTTTTAAATATTTTAATGTTATATTTTTTTGGACTTTGGACAAATTTGAAGTGTTAGCGTAAATTTTGGGCGAACAAAAAACTAGGCATCATAAATTACCCCAGTTATTTTACGCTCCTGAGTTAAATTGAGCTAAACCCCTAAAGGCTAAGAAAATTTACGCTGCTTTTTGTTTATTAGGTGTTGATTTTGACGGCTTTTTGACAACAGGATGCGCGCGTTCGTTGCGTTTGAACCTGACCCTGAACTCGACCAATTGAATTTCCTCGGGTTTTGGGAGAACGGGCGGGTGTACCAATCTCTGAAATAATTCGAGCGAAAATCTCGTTGCACCAGACTTGGAGTTACAATCTTATAATTTTTTTGTTCTAAATAACGCTCCCACGGTCTGGGTAAGTGTGAGGCTAACTCCCTTGCAGCCCACAACTGTACGTAAGCTAGCATTACTAATCGTATCCAATTTTCTTCGTGTTCGACCGAAGGAGTTTGAAACTCCGTCATCAACAAACGTTGTTTTCCAAATCTTAGCATGTGTTCAATATCAAACCGTTGTCTATAGCAAGGGTTCGCAACCGTAGGTGAAATTTCTTCACGTTGGTTGCCCATGACAATTAACCACATGGGCTTCCAGAGAGATTGGTTGGTATCGTCAGTTACATTAATCCTGAGAAGGGTGAAGGGATGATTATACATTTTTTGGTGTTTGCTTCCCCTCATTAACATTTGATACCAAGCTTGTATAGTTACGTTTAAAACACGACCCTTACAAGTTGTCTGCACTATAAGTGATGTTTCGTCGCTTGTGTGCCATGTTTCGGCGTTACCTAAATCAAACCGCTCACCGTATTTTTTTCTGTACGTTCGCTCATTTTTAGAGTCGAAGAGGAATTAATGCCTTGAAGGGAAAGGAATAGGGCGATCGGCAATAGTAGCAAGATTTTTTGGTAGTCTGTAAGATATGTTGTGGAGAGGAATCTGCGTATAGCGGTCAGAGAAGAGGTAAAAATAAATTCTCTTGTTCATCAAAGTCCAAGGAAACAACTTGATTGTGGATCTGCGCCGTGGTGATACCGTGTAATACTTGGATGAACATTGAGATTCGCGGTGTAAGGCACGGTTAATTCAAGCCAAAACTTCCATGTAATACACGGAAGACCACAGGTACTTAGAGGTTTGACCCCATCTGAGGCTTTTGCGTGTAAAACATGGGATGGAAGCGCTGTTCAGGTTAACCTTACGGTGTAATACACCGAGGAGAGAAATGTTGAAACGGAATATTCAAGACAATGATTATCGCTCCTCAGAGATTATGCGCGCTTTCTGGGAGAGGTAATTATGTCAAGCAATGCACGGAATCTAGCTGATAAAGGGCAAAAGGCATTTTCATCAAGGAAAGAATTTGTTTTTGCACGGAAGACAGAGGTGTAACGAAGATGGTAGAATCAGGGAGAAAATAGAGAGTTAAATTACAAAAAGCCTGAAGCATTTTCTCAGCAGATGGACGATTAGTTTTTCGCTTTGGATTACCATCATAAAGACCAGCCAAAGATTGTTGCGTTTGCTGAAGAGCCTGCTGTACCACAAACTCCATTACTGTAAATACAAAGCATCGCTATGTTCAAAACAAACATCAAACCTGTGATTCGATCTTGATTTTGGAAGTAAATGGGTAGGGCTGGCAAAGAACCTCTTTTAAAACGATGAAAACCGCGCTCTAAAAGCCATTCATCCCTGTAATACATTACAGCTTGTGGTAAACTTAGGTGAGCGACATTGGCATTAGTAACATACAATCGCCACCCTGCCAAGGTTTCTGCCTCCTTAATCGCAGTATCAATCTGCTCGATATGAAGTTGAAGAGATATCTTAGTCACGAACTCAGTCGGAGAATTTTTTGATGGTCGTCCCCGTCCGACATAGCCTCTTTGTTTGGTAACAACTTCTGTAATCATTGTAGAGAAGAAATCGTTAACACGATAGCGCTTGAGAATGTTTTCTACTTTATGGGTGAGTTGCTCCTGATCCACTCCCGGTTTCGCTGCTAATTTCTTGAGAGCAGTTATAGCAGTCAAGATGCGTTGCTGTTGACCGCGTATGGTAGATGCTGCAAGGGTTTGGGAATAAACTACCAAGTAACGTTCGTGCCAACGTACCCACTTGTCGGTTTCTGAATTTAACCAAAACTTGCCTAACTCCACTTCAAAACCCTTTCCCACGGCTGGTTCAAGTTCATCTTGTCGTGGTAAACGAATGGACACAGTCTCAGCAGGTGGGGAGAGTACCCATTGCCTTAGTTGTTGGGGATGCTGCCCACTCATGGGTACAGGAACGCAGTAAATACCTCCATTTGCTGCAATTTGAGCGCGGGTTGCAATTGACCCTGCTTTGCAATCGGCTTCGGATGACAAACTTTTTGTGCCCAATCACTTTTACCATTTGTTGCCATGTTGGTAAATATAATGGGTCATCTGCTCCATTACCAGCAAGAGTGGCGCTGACCAACGGCATTCCCATTGGGTCTAGGGTAGCTACTAATTGACGGTACTGCAATAAGTCTGGGCGAAAGTCTTTGGAATAGCCATAACGCAGTAAATTTTCTTCTGATGATTCCTCTTCTCTGTGTTGATGATTTACGCTAAAACTACTTGTATCCGCTCGTGCCACTTCTGTCGGTAATTCGTAGGCACGAATCAGATGTCGTCCTAACTTTACTTCTATTTCCTGTCTTGCCTCTGACTGCTTACCTAACTCTTCAACGACCCTTGCCAATCGGTCATCACTGGCATCTTTTTCCTTGATCGACCACCCCGTACTTAACTCTAAAATCTCTCGGTGTCCTTCTACCCATCCTTCTACTGCACACAACCGATGATCTGACTGGGTAATTATATATGTCAATAACAATACACTCAATTGTCCATAGCTTAGACCTTGGTAATTTCCATGAGGTGGACTCAGCTTTTGGTCAATCCACTCTTGCATCTCCATCTGTTTGAGCCATTCCACTATCACAGGAATGTCATCAATCCGCTCCGAATAAATTTTTACCTCTTTACTTGTCACTATACGTACGCCCCCTGCATTCTTATGTCTTACAGACTACCGGAAAATAGTGCTACTATTGCCGATCGCCCTATTCCTTTCCCTTCAAGGCATTAATTCCTCTTCGACTCTAAAAATGAGCGAACGTACAGTTATCAATAAAGTAGATTGCAAATGCCTGCTCATTAACCAAGCAATCTTACTCAAACACCAAGGCGAACGCATCGTAACTATTGCTAATATTGGTAAAATACTAAGTAATCTTCTGGCGGTTCGAGAGGTGCTAGCTTTGCCACCCTAGTTTATTACACTTACCCATTTTTGTTTGTCTCTAGTTCACATTCAATCGCCCCTAGGGTTTTGAGAGTGGAAATTGTCGCCTCCGTCAACCCAGTAACGTTGGCGATATTCATACCCTCGTAAAGTCTTTTGCTTCTTAGCATTTTTATACTCTCACCAGTTGAGACATCCCAAATTCTCAACGTCTCATCTTCACTACTACTTATTAGATTCTGCCCACTGAGATTAAAGGTTACTGATAAAACTCGTTGACTATGACCTCGTAAAGTTTTGAGGCACTTACCATTAGAGATATCCCATAGCTTTATTGTATGATCTCCACTACCACTACTTAAGATTCGCCCGTCGGAACTAAAGATCGTCGAGCAAACCCAACCTATATGTCCAAGCAATGTTCTCAAACACTGTCCATTGGAAACATCCCATAGCTTTATTGTATGATCTCCACTACCACTACTTAAAATTTGTCCGTCAGGGCTAAAAGCAATTGACCAGACCCAGCCCATATGTCCTAGTATAGTTCTTAAGCATTTACCATCCGAGACATCCCAGCAACGTACTGTATGGTCATGACCGCCACTAGCTAAAGTTAGACCATCTGGACTAAAAGCGACTGATAAAACTCCGTGATTTTCTTGATATATAGTTCTCAAGCACTTACCAGTCAAAACATTCCATAGCTTGATTGTATAGTCATGGCTACCACTAGCCAAAGTTAGACCATCTGGACTAAACGCAACTGACCAAACACAGTTTGTATGTCCAAGCAATTTTCTCACGCATTTACCAGTTTTAACATCCCATATTTTTACCGTTTTGTCTTCACTAGCACTTGCTAGCATTTGACCATCTGGACTGAAGGCTAATGATGTAATCTCATTAATATGTCCGACAAAAGTTTTGAAGTTTTGACCAGTGTTGATGTCCCACAGTTTCACGTTTCGATTACTGCTACTAGCCAAGATATTACCTTCGGGGCTAGAGACAATTGACCAGATCCTAGTGGTATATCCTTGTATAGTTTTTATACACTGACCAGTGTTTACATCCCATAGTCTTAACGATTGGTCATCACTTCCACTGGCGAGGATATTACCTTGAGGGCTGAAGTCAACTGCTCGAACGATATTACTATGTCCTGGCAAAGTCTTGAGACACTCACCGTGACTGACATTCCACAGCTTTACCATCCGATCCCAACTACCAGTTGCTAAGGTTTGCCCATCCCGACTGAATGCAACTGATATCACCCAACCAGAGTGACCTTGCAAAGTTCTCAAACATTCACCAGTGTTAACATTCCATAATTTCACCGTTTTATCGCCACTAGCGCTAGCAAGTATACGTCCATTTGGGCTAATAGCAGCAGACCAGATCCCTTCATCGTGTCCGTACAAAGTTCTCAAGCATTGCCCAGTACTCACGTCCCACAACCTCAGTGTTTTGTCCACACCAGCACTAGCTAATATTTTGTCGTCAGGACTAAAAACGACTGCTCGAACCATATTCTCATGTCCAAGCAAAGTCTTTAGGCACTGACGAGTATTGACATCCCATATCTTGATCGTCTTGTCATCACTAGCACTGATCAGCACTTGCCCATCTGAACTAAAAGCAAGTGACCATATTCCCTTGGAATGTCCCTGCAATGTATCAAGACATTGGCCAGTTATGACATTCCAAAGCTTGATTGTTTGGTCTTCACTGCCACTGGCAAGGATACTACTATCAGGACTAAAGGCAATTGATGTTACCCAATCAGTATGACCTCTAAAAATATTTAACTGTCTCCAATCACTCACTTGGTACAAGCGAATCTCACCATTTATATCCCCCTCAGCTAGAAATTGTTGATTGGGGCTAAATCCTAACGCCAAAATGCCACGGAAGGTTTCAGCAAAGACAGACTTAGCTAAATTAGCATAAGCAAAATTTACATTGTGCAGATTTACATTACGCAAATCTGCTTGCCAAACAGTGAGATACGAAAAATCATATTTACTTAGGTCTGCCTTCAAATAACAAAGCAAATTCAGAATGTTTCCTGGTGCATAACTTTGTTGTTGCGGAAATGTCTCTCGCAGCGTTAACAAAATTTTTCTAAGTTGATTATCTAGGTTTTTCTGAATGCCGAAACTCTTTAACAATCCATCTATAATTGGCTGAAGAATAAGACGAATTTGAATATCCCTGATATAGTCTTTGGCTGTGGCTTTTATTAAAGCATAATTCTTGAACACATCAAGATTATGATTGGTAATTTCTAACCAAACCTGTTGTACTAATTCATTAGTTATATACTCCATAACTACAGGTTGTAAGGTAAATAATCCAGAGCTTTTCTCAATCAGGGAGCGTCTCATCAAAGATTGCAGAGCTTCTAGCAATTTGTATGGCAATACTATTGATACTATGTCATCCTGCAATTCTGATAATGAAGTTGGCTCACGGTTAATTGCTAGCCAGTACATTATCTCCTTTTCTAAATTCGATAAACGCGAAAATTGTTGGTTTAAAAGTTCGCGAATATCACCCAACACAGCTACATTTTGTTTAAAATACTCGGAAATATTACCATGAAAAATCTCTAAAATTGTTGTGGCAACTATCTTCAAGGCTAAGGCATTACCTGCATAACACTCAATTACTGATGTCAATTCTGACTCAGACGCACGCAACTTATAATTTTCAAAGATTTTTTGCCCATCCACCACATTTAAACCGTTCAGTTGTAATGAACGAACTGGTAGTGCTCTTCCTTCAAGAAACGCTACTTCTTTCGGTTTTTCTCGTGAAGTTAATACTACACAGCTAGTATGGGGATCTTCTCCTAAAAGCCTGATAAGTTGGCCATACTCCTCATAACCTTCTCGATAGCTTCCAGCAATAGTGCCACTTTGTAGAATTGTTTCAGCATTGTCGAGAATAATAAGACACCTTGAAGAGCGCAAATAATCAATCAGTCGCAAGATTCTGCTGTTTACGCTGTTTGGTAAATCAGCTTCTAAAACCCGATCTGCGGACAAAAATTGAATTAAGTTAGCCAAAAGCTCAAAAAGTGGTGGGGCATTGTAGAGCGATCGCCATATAAAGTAGTCAAACTGCCCTTGAACTTGTTGCGCTAGCTTTGCAGCCAGAGTTGTTTTCCCAATTCCCCCCATTCCCAACAGTGCTACCAGTCGGCAACGCTCCTCTATCAACCACTGCTTGAGTGTGTTGAGTTCTACTGTGCGTCCGTAGAACATAGAGACATTGATCGCTTCTCCCCAGTCTGCACCCCTTTCAAGGGGGGAAAGAGGGGGGTTTGGATAATGGAAGTAATTCTCTAGAGTTCCCCCCGCTCCCTCTGCCCTCCTAGATTTGCGCCATCGCCGCTCTAGAGCAGAGTGAAAGTTGCTTTTGCTGACTTTCTCACCTAGTGCTTCGGTAAGCAACTTCCAAAGTTCCGGACCAACATGTCGCTTCACATATGCCACCGAGTAACTAGCTTCAGAAGCGATTTGCTCGTAGGTGAGATTCTCCCAAGAGCCTTTGAGGATAGCAATTTCTACTTTACTCAGCCTTCTTCCTACGTTCACGAACACTGCTTCATCAGCAACTTCCAACGCTTCTTCAACGTTCATAGGCTAATATTTGAGCTTATATGTGAACTCTACCATATAAGTAAATTCGCTAGAACTTTACCGGAACTTTACTGTATCCATAATTAGAGGCGATCGCTCTACACTAGGTTTATTAGAAGTAAAGGACAATCGGCATGGGGCATGGGGAATAGTGTTTCTTTCATTTATAACGGGTGGCGCACCGCCGGTTGGGCGCTTTCAAGAAACACGACTTAATTCCATCAACCCTTATTTTACAAGCATTCTGGCAAAAATCTCAGCTAGTTGAACAAGAACTTTATGGAATGTTAATTGCATATAATCTGCTCAGAACCTGGAGTATCCAGGGCAAGGCGCGTAAATCAATAAAACATGTTCTCCAACAAAACTTGACAACACGTCCGCTGCATGCGCGTATCCCGGCTGTACCCTACTGGAGCTGCTCTCAGAGGGACTGACCGATTAAGTTCAATAAATTGCAATGCAATTTTTCAAGCAACATTCCCCTCTCTGTCTGCTTCTTAAGTTGATCGTCCCTGGCTTGGTATTAGATTAGGAGTCTTATTTAACCTTTGCAAATTTTTTAGCAATCACCCCAATTAATAAGTAGAGATGTGGAGAAACCACTTATGAATGAAAAACACAACACATTTGAAGACAAGGACAAAGACTTGTCAGAAAAGTTGCCAAAACAACCACCAAATTTATTGCAGCACCTTCAGTCTCATTTATCTCAGATGCCAGAATCAGTCAAAACCGTGACAAATACGAGATCGGAAGGACTAATAACATCTACACAAGAAATTGACCTTCAACAAAAACAGCAGGTTTATCACAATATTGCTCAGTTTTTGCAAGAAAGGCTTCAAGTAGAGTTTCAAAAAGTAGAATTTCAAAAAGCAGAATTTCAAACCTACTTGCAAACAACTTACATATTGTGTAACGAATCCGATCCACAATTGGTAGGAAAACAGCCACCAAGCGAGCTAGCTCAACAACTGGCAACCGAAGTAAAAGATCTCGTCCTCACTATCAAAGTGCATTACTTGAAACCCCAAGAAGTTCCAACTTCTGACACAGGCTTAAACAGTAAGCACTTGCGTCAAACCGAAATTTTTTACATAGATCGCAATAACCCAAAACCCAACATTTTTCGGGTTGATGAACAAGTGGAATGGGACAACTTACCGAGTGATGTAGGAGAAAGCTTTATCAAGGAAAATTTAGCTCGGAACAGCTTTAAACTTTATCCCCAAGGAGACTAAAATTATGCCTATAGACGTCCTTTTTGTACAAGCTCTACTGACTTTCCTGATTGTAGGAACTGTAGCAGTCGTACTCACTTTCTGGAACCAAATCCTTAACTGGGCAGATCAAACTTTGTTTCCCTGGATTCGGGACAACTTACCTGGGTTAGAACAGCATGTTAGACATGCTTTCGCGGAGGTTCACAAAGTTGTCGGACCAATACGCAAAAATTTTAAAACTTTGAAACAGTTCACCGAAATCAAAGAAGCTTGGGAAATGCTCCGGAAATATTTACTGAAAGTATTAGTCCAGTTTGAGCTGAACACACAAAATCAGTGGGTTAAACGGATTACTTCCTGGGCAACTCGTGAGCTTGAGTCCAAGCAGGTGGTGGTACGAAGGGAAGTACAGGAGATAGTTAAAGACGTTGATTCATTACCAGATGATGTGCGCCTAAAATGGTTGGAACGAGGTACGAAAACTCACGATATGGATATGACTAAGGTGCGCGATGACGAGCTGCGCGATGGCGAGCGCGAACTCACTATGACCAATCACAATTAACATCATTCTTCAATTGTAATATATTGGACACTCATCACAAAAATAGCAATTTTAGCAATAGTTGGGTATCTAGCTTGGAATCATCAACATCAGATTCGGGAAAGCGTTGCTGCATCGTTGCGTGAGCAAAGCTTACAGGATAGTGCCTTAATGAAAGCCTGGATTGTTTTTGACAAATTGATTTCTGGAGTGCGCCGTTACCTAATGGTGGAAAACCGACAAACTGGTACTTAAAAGATATCTGAGACAACCCATTCCCTAGAAGAAATTTGCAAAACTGACCCTGATGTGTATGAGCAACTACAAAAGTTGGGCTACACCGAAAAAAACATTATGCCTTTATTGCAATAGCAGGATACAAATATGCCAGCAAATTGGACCAGAATCGATCAACCTAACCAATCTCATCAACCTCAAGCTGTCGATCAACCTAACCAATCTCATCAATCTCAGGCTAATGTAACCGTTTTGTCGAATACTAGCTCTGAAACTTCTGAAATCCAGCGGATGGAAATGTTTGTCCCAGAAACACCCAACCGCAGCCTAAATGACCTGATTGTATCAGCTAAGGTTAAAACCCAGATTGAAACAGCCTTAAACAGTATTCGTTTCCATGATGTGCTGTACCACGAGTGGAACTTAAAAAAGATTGACCCGCATGGGCATCGAGTAGCAATTAATCTGTTTGGTTCACCTGGAACGGGAAAGACGTTTTGCGCTCAGGCGAGCGCGCACTATTTGGGTAAACTAATCATCCGTGTAAACTATGCAGAAATTGAATCTAAGTACGTAGGAGAAACTCCAAAAAATATTAAAGCAGCTTTCAAAAAAGCTCGTGAAACCGGAGCAGTATTACTCTTCGACGAAGCCGATTCAATTCTTGGCAAGCGACTCACCAATGTTACCCAAAGTGCCGATCACGGAGTCAATCTCAGCCGTTCTGTTATGTTGTTGGAGTTAGATAACTTCAATGGAATCGTGATTTTTGCTACTAATTTACCTGGAAACTACGACGGTGCTTTTGTAAGACGAATTCAAGCACATATTGAGTTTGAACTTCCAAACGAAGAATGCCGAATGCAATTGTGGAATTTACTACTACCTACAGAAGTTCCCCGTGCAGACGATATTACCGTTGAATGGTTAGCGCAAGAGTCTATAGGTTTAGCTGGTGGAGATATTCTCAATGTAGTAAAGTTAGCTGCAAGCCAAGCTGTTGTCCGGACTGGAGAAGAGCGAAGGATTTTACAATCAGATATTCAAAACGCCGTCACCCAAGTCAAGCTTGGCAAAGAAAAAGTTGGTACTGGATTCTCTTATTACAACCAATCTTCTACAACAATAGTCAAAGAAGAGATAGTTTCACCTGAAGAATTACCTGCTGACGTTCGTGATAAATACAAGCAAGTCTTGGAAAAAGAGGCTTAAAATTTTCGATTAGCCCGGATTGCTTCAATCAGGGAGTCAAATTCCTTGTTAAGTGCAAAAAGTGATTCTGAGTTAACAACGATCGCTTTAATTTCACTATGAGTTGAATTCTGCGATTGCCCCCATGAATTCCCAGCTAGCATTAAGGCTACCAGCAACATACCAGCAAGAGCAAAAGTAGTTAGGTTAGTTAGGTGTCGTCTGCGCCTCTATTTGTGCTGCTCCTGTTTGCGTCATTTAATGCTAGCCGTAATAAAACTTATCAATATCGCTGGTATGTGTTAATAATAAATTGGTACTCTACACTTTTTCTAGTCGAAAGTATTGTATAGCAATCCGTTGAGGATTCGTAAACGCCAAGATCCAAGGGCAACTCTTACGAAGTCGGGGATCTGAACAGCCAAAGTTTGTAACTCAAATAGGATTGCTGTAGGTAAAGAGAGTCATGAACCAAGCAAGAAAATTAACTCAATGATGCCTATGCTTCTGTTATCCGAACTACTTTAGTCTCAGAATTTTCTACAGTTTTAGCTACTAACTTTCCCCCAATGTGAGTAGCTTTAACAACTTTTTCAATGTCTGTAACACTAAACGTTCCTCCCTTAATATTGTCAATCAGTGCTTCACCCTCTACCCGCAAACTATTGGCTGTTGGTAATTCTCTTTTGGTAATTTCCGGGAAAACAATTCCATCAGGCGATCGCATATACAGCACGGGTATAGCCCATTCATATCCTTGCTTTGACTCGTTGTACATTTCTCGTCGTCCCAAAGATACAGCTTCATCAAGGGTTAGTCCAGCTGCTAGAGCGGTGTAAAATCGCTTACTAAAGGCGATCGCTTCACTGTCAGACACCCTATACTGCATTGCTAGCACTGCTGGTATACCTTGTTTTATCACAGCAGGTGCAATTCCAGTCCAAGGAGAAACACCATCACGTCGTCCAGTTTCACAAGCGCCCAAAACTGCTACTCTGACACCCGCTTGCTGTAAATGTATTGCTAATTCATTAGCAGGAAATAATTCAGAGGCACCTTCTGTTTTCTTGTTAAGTAAAACTAGATTTCCTATCCCTCTAGAATCTTCTATTTCTGGTAAGGTTGAAAGAAAACGAACTTGATTTTTTTGTAAGCGATTGAACTCTGATTCATTGATAACAAACCTTGCCTGCTCACCAGAATCAGAAATCTCTTTTTCTTTAAATATTCCATGACCAGCAAAGTGGAATAAATCAGCCCCTTTATGTAACTCGGAAATCAATTCGTCAACTGTTGGATTATTGATAAAAGGTTCCCAATTTAGGTTAATTCCCTTTACATTAAATCCTTTTAATGCTTTTTCTATCGCTTTCTGTTCCATCTTCAATTCTAGCTCTCCTGTTGGATCTGCTGTCACTGCCAAGAGACGCAAAGTTTCTTGATTCTCTTTCTTAATCTCCGATGGAGAAGAATCTATCGACTCATAGCGTACCATTGAATATTTAGGATTCAGAACCAGAAAATTATCATAGCTATCTTCTTCACCTTCTGGTTGAGGAAAATAGCAAAATTCCCAAGGTATTTGAGCCAGTTTTAGATGCTTAATCACTAGACGCAGGCGAATGTAACCGTCTTGACCTGCTTTTTCAATTGCTCTTTGAAATAAATTGCGAATTTCTGGTGATGGAAATAATCGTGCTGTTATCTGTTTCCCAAACGCTACCAATTCTGAAAGTGGAAGATTATTTTTTCTTTCTAGCCTTCTCAAATACTCTTTCATTTCTTCAGAAAAATAAAGGGCTGAAAATGCTTCGCGAGTTTCACCAACATCTGAGATAGGGACAGATACTTTAAATGTGTTAGTGGATTCATCAAGATCGCGAAGTTCTAAGTTGAGATTGGTGTATTGTCGAGTTTGGGGCATCGGTTGCTATTTCGTATTTAAATTACGTGATCTTTTAACGCAAATAATTTGTTACGCCTTAAAAAAAAGTTATTCTTTATACTTTTAAAAGCCTTGGAATCATCGTAATTTTCATTTCTCTGTTTATGGTACAAACATACTTTTTTCTACTCCAGTTGTCTACTGCTTCTACTATGTGACGCCACTCAGTGCGCGTGAGTAGGTTTCACGTCTATTTGCAAGATGATTCCCTATCAATAAACCAATACAATGGTTCTCTTTGATCTGCACAAACATATTCTCGCAATTTAATTTCTCGTGCTTTTTGCAGTTTAATTTGTTGTATAAAGTTTTGTATTTCCTTACGCTTATTAGCTGTACAACTTTCCAAAAAATCTATACTTAGATCATAACTACAAATCTGCTGCATCTTAAACCATCGCTTTAAGAGGTATCTCTTTTTATACCCTTCTAAATAGCACCACAAATCTGAGTAGCGACAATATAATATATCGAGTTGAGTGTTTTGTGGTAAGGTGGTTTCGATGTCACGGAAGTTAGAATTTCCGTTATTTTCAACTGGTATCCAATAAACGTTTAATTCTTCTTGGTCTTTTACTTTTGCTGTAAAGGCAAAGCTACTATTAGCTATACTCAAAATAGATGGTGTTATAATTGAGTATAAAAAACAAACACAAGTTAACTTTAATGGCTTCATTTGTAAATTTTTAAATAACTTCGTATTTTGCTCAGCTAAATAGGATTTAGCGTTTTTATCTACCATTTCAACATGCATGTAAGTAGACTTTTTCATTTTTTTATTTTTCAGAACTTCCATTAAACGCTTGTTCAAAATTTTGGTGAAAAAGGGTGATTTTGGTACTAACGAGCTGGAGAATTTGCTCTAGGATAATTTTTTGAATACTTTCGAGAGTTGTTAGTTCAGTCTTGGGAATATTGTGGTAAAGAATAGCCGTAGCTTCCTGAATGTATGTTTCAAGACGTTGAGCTTGTTCAGGGGAAATAATTATTGGACTGACATGAAGAAATTCTCCTCTATTGCTTTCAAGAATTAAATCGTCATGAATTTTAGCCCAATATGGATACATCCACCCAAAAATGCGTGTTGTTTCCTGTAAAATTTCTACCCATAGCTGTTGCTCAATCTTCTCAGAAGGCAATATCCATTCCACCAAGACATCTAAAAATTGACTAGATCCGTTTTTGAGTTCAAGAATACTGAATGCCTCCTTAAAGGAACTAATCCAAGCTAAGATGTCTGCCAGTTGATTCAGTATGGATGTCCGCTCATAGTCGTCTTCAATTGTGTATGCGACTCTCCTAGCTACTGTAAAATCCCCACCCGTAGTTAGAGATACTGCTAACGCTCCTAATGTTTTTTCTTCTTGACAGGAATTAGACTTTATTGCAGTATCTGCGATTTCCCGTACTTTAGTCGAGTCTCTAGCCTGATCTATAGCCTCTACCAATTCACGCCGCTTTTCTGTTTGACTCTCAGACTGAGTTAAATCTTTTACTAATTTAACATCTTCTGCCAGTTTCCTTGTTGCATCTATTTCTTGCTTTGCTTGTGCAAATTTATCAGTATCAGTGCAAATTGCACTTGCTTTATTGGTAAAGCCAGCTTGCGCTAAGACGACTGCCCATTTACATAGTACTTGTTCCTGTTGCGCGTCACTTCCCTTATTGGGTGCAAGTTCCTCAGCTTCACTGAAGACCTCACGTACTTCTTCCGTTAACCCAGTCTGCACCAGACCTGCTGCCAAGTTTCGCAATGCCTCTACTCGCTCCCAATTTCCTGTAATGTTGCGTGCCGCTTTCCTCGCCTCGCCGAAGACTTTACTTGCTTCCTTAGTCAACCTACCCTTAACTAAGGCTTCTGCAAACATCCGCAGTTCCTCTACCTGTTGCAACCCTTCCTCAAGGGCGTTTGGAACTTTTATAGCTTCGTCAAAAATTGCGCTCGCTTTATTGCCATCACCAGCAAGTGCTAGGGCTTTTGCCAATTCCAGCACCGGGTACACTTGTTTTAATTCTTGAGCAATGTTACGTGCCACTTCCTCTGCTTTGTTAAAAGTAGCCTCAGCTTCCTCTACAAACTTACTCAATGCGAAGTCTAGTGCTAACTCCCGCAGGGGTTCAGCTTTCTCAAAGTTGTTTTTAATTCCCTCTATCAGTTTTTTAGCTTCAGTAAAGAGTATATTAGCATTCTCAATATCTCCAGCCTGGGCTAGAGCTACTGCTAATTGACGCAGTATCTTTATGTCTTTTATTGTCAGTGCTATTGCTATTGCTTCTTTAAAAATAGGCTTTGCTTCCGACGCCCATTCCGTCTGTAGATAGGCTACTGCCAACTCCCGCAGCGCCTCTACTTTCAAAGATTGGTCATTGTCATTGATTGTGTGTATCAGTATTTTGATTTGGTTGAAGATGGCGATCGCTTGCTCATTATCTTTTTTCTTTGCAAAGGCTACTGCCAACTTTCCTAGTGTTTCAGCCTTCACAGTAACGTCATTTATTCTACTTATAATCTCTTGGGCTTCGCTTAAGCGCTCAGCTTGAGTAAGGGCTATTGCTAAGTCGGGCAGGTCTTGTATCTTCGTCCCACCTTCCTCAATTAATTCTGCGACTTTCTTCGCTTCATCTAAAACTTTGAGATCATACTGATTTTTTTGTGGCAACGCATTATGAACAATTAATAAACTTGCTAACTTTTCATGAGCATTAGTGCGTTGGCAAGCATAGCCGAAAGCTTCTGCGTAACGTCCTAAGAATACTAAAGTTTTCAAATCAATATCTTGGTAACGGCTCGCTCGCTGGTGTACTACTTGCCGCGCTGCGTAAAGCTTGACCAGCGTTAGCAATTCATCTGGCTTTAAAGGGTCGGTAAATTTGTTAATTGCTAATTCCAGATCATCTACATAAACTGCATCACTAGAGAAGAACTCAAATTTGGTTTGCATCCAGTCTCGTGAACTAGTCAACAGCATATAAATTTCCTCTTTACGTCCAGCAGCATCTAGGTGTTTTGGCAGATTTAACAACCCATACCTGTCTGCTTTCTTCCAGTCCACCTCTTCCCAAGTTGGTGAATCTTTTTTGTAGTAGTTGACAAATAAATTGTTCTGCTTTATCGCATCGGACCAAAAATGCTTGTTGCGCTCTTTATCTAGTAAGTAATCCCGCAGAGATTGGTGAAAGATAGCGTAAGTCTCATTCTTTTCTTCATCCTTATCTACATCCAAAAACTGGCGCACTACCCCCAAGTCATATCTTAGTTGCTCAGCATCAATGCCAGTAAAGTTTTCCAACTGCTTTTCTGTTAAAGGCTCCTGTGTTACCGTTAGCAGTCCTAAGATAGGCTGATACTGCTTTTGCCATTCATCAACTTTGAACCGCTTAAGGAATTTGTGGTAAATTTCATCAATGCTCGTGGGTAAAGCAGACAGGTTATCTAAGGGTTGCCGTTCAGCTTCAATGTCGTTTAGCAGCAGCTCAGTATACAAGAAAATACCCATCGAAAGCTCGACAATTTTATGGCTGAGCATTTCGTCTTTGACCTCATTTTTTTGCAAAACTTTTTGGAACTTTGTGTCCTCTACTCGCTTGTCAATATAATTCCGAATATCTTTGAGATTATCCTCCGACATTTTCTCCAGCTTGTAAGGCTTGAGTGATTTCAACTCTCGCATTACTCGGTCTTCTGGGCGGGAAGTCAAGATAAAACGTACCCAGACGGGTAAGTCAGATTCAGACAATTTCGCCAATAGCGTGACTATGTTTTCATTCCCTGTAGTCGTTACGGCTTCATCCAGAGAGTCAATCAAGATGACTGCTGCTTTAGGAGGCTCTTGCTGCTGTTGGGCATATATCTTCTCCAACTCTGCCAAGGGTGCGCGGATGAGAATATCTAATTCGTTATCCGGATCGCTTTCTTTCAGGTTTTCGATATAGACTCCTGTAAGCTTACTTCCGGTCATAGACTTAATCTGAACATTGACCTCTACTCGTAGGTGAACGGGCTTAATGGTATTTGCCAAAGCTTTCCCGTAGTCTGGTAGCTTTTCTCCTAACTGAGCCGCTAGAGACCGAAGTATACGACCCGGTCTGACGGTTTCTACGTCCCCTGCTCGACAGAAGTGATAAGCTTTGATGCGGTCATTGCGAATTTTGGTCAGTTGAGCAGCAATTGCGCTTTTGCCCACCCCCGGTTCCCCAGTCAGGATAAAAAAGCGATCGCTTTTATTTTTCAACCATTCATCTATTTTGCCGAATATCCAATCTCGTCCAGTAAAATCATCTGTTAGGCGCTGAATGTCATGCTCAAAGAGGATGGGAGTAAGATGGGTATCTGGTGATTCTGTCATTTTTACTTATTGACAAAAAGATTATTTTGTGGTAATGGATGCAATATTAACCCATTGACACTGTTGAAACTGACGAAAAAGCGTCTGTACATAAGCATTTTCGTTTAATTTTGTACATGTTTTTTACAAAGTTCCATCAATGATACAGTCGTCAGTAACTAATTTGCTTTTCAATGTAGAGCAATTGAAAATAAGTTGTCGATACAGAAAAGTTCCGCTAAAGTTCCCTATTTCCCTATATGGTGGAACTTCAAAAAATAAATTATCTAAAAAACCAGAGGTAGCAAAGTTGGGTGGAGTCCTTCTGAATCTAGTTGATAGTGGGTACCCAACCACCATCGACACGCAAGTTTGCACCGTTAATGTAACCAGCAAGAGGACTAGAAACAAATGTAACCAGATTCGCTACGTCTTCAACAGTTCCCAAACGCCCAGTGGGATTGCTCATCATCCCTTGTAACATATACTGCTTGATCTGCTCTAAATCTGTACCCCATCCCTGCGCTAAACCGATCTGAAGCATTATGTCGTTCAAACCAGGTGTGACAATTGCACCTGGGCTTACCGCATTCACTGTGATCCCAGTTCCAGCCAATTCTTTTGCTAGACTCACTGTTAAGTTGAGGGTGGCGGCTTTGGATGCTGAATAGTCAGGCGTAGACATTGGTTGTGTTGCTATACCACTAGACATATTGATGATGCGCCCCCAACCCAGTTCTCGCATTTGCGGTATTAGTAGCAGAGTTGTGCGTACCATAGAAACAACAAATGCCTCGAAGCCCTCGCCAACCTCGCTCAACTTCGCGCCCGTCTCCCTATCAGAGCTCATGGAAACACTAGGCATTGAACCTGTTACTTATGAAAGAGTAAGTATTGTCCGCTTGATTAGTCGTAAGAGTTCCAGATAATTATACGTACATTTGCTCTGAACAATTTAGTTTTTGTTGATGAGTCTGGGGTAAAGCTCGCGCCTTGGAAGCTTCCCCCGGCAGACTTTACGTAAATATAGCTATGACCAGAGTTTACGCGAGGGCGTTGAAAGGAAAAAGAGCGCACGGTTCTCGTCCAGACAAACGTGGTAAAAATGTAACTATCGTTGGGGCGATCGCTTTACGTGGGATTATTGGTACCATGAGTTTTAAAGGTGGAAATGTCAATGGTTTTGATATTGGTATTCAAACCTGGAATGATTCAAAAGTGTACCGCTTTGGTGCTACTTGGTTTGCTTATGCAGAGTAGGACTGTAGATGATCAGTTGTAAACATCTCGGCGATGTCCAACTTTGTGAACCGTGATGCGCTGATTGTTAGTATCAAACGAGTAGATGATTCGATAATCCCCAATTCTGAGCTTAAACAGTCCACTTAAATCAGCACTCAGAGCTTGGGGAGTCAGCCCCTTCGGGGAAGTCAAAAGTCAAAAGTCAAAAGTCAAAAGTCAAAAGTCAAAAGTAAGAACCACCAAAATAAATTTAGGGGCCTAATTGAGGACGTAGTATTTTTTGCACTACGTGTCTCGAAATACATATCTTTTCATTTTCCATAAATAAATTTAGGGGCTTGAATCCTTTTTATTTTTTTGACTTTTGACTTTTGACTTTTGAATTCTCGCAAAGCGAGCGGTCATTACCAGTTCAAGCCCAATTTCTTTGCAACTTCCGAGAGCCGAGATTCCACGCTCTCCGGCTTGAGTACGATGTAAAGAATTAAGGAGTTGCTGCTTAACCTCTGGCTTGACTTGTCTCCCCTCGTCGGGGTCGATTAGCAAGGATTGGATAGTTTCAGCAACAGTCTCTTGAATCAAGAGCTTGAGTTCTTCAATGGTCAAATCCTTAACCAGCATAGAATTGGGTGGAAATTAAGTTACCTTAATATTGTGGCACTTAAAGCGGTTGGTGTTGTCACGGCATAACAAATCGTTGGAGCCGATCGCCCAGAGGTTATCGGTAAGAGCCACAATTTATCTGCGGCGGCTCAACTTGGTCGTTAGCCAGCAATCACATACAGCAGTCTAGTAGTCTGTCAACCTAAAATTGACGGGTTAGGGCAAGCTTCGGGAGCAGGGGAAGTTTCGGGAGCAGGGGGGGAAAGAGATTTTTCTTGGTGCTGTTAACCCGGCAAAATTGACTTGACATACTACTAGACGGAGTTGCTTCACAGTCCTTGAGCTCCTTTCTCAGGCTGTTTTTTCTTACGTAGTCATTTACTCAATTTCCCGTTTCTATTTGAATTAGTTATGTTTGTTTCATCTACTACCTCCCCTTGTCGATTCCACACGAATACTGTTCCATCAGCGCCGCTACTAACAATTTTTTTTCCATCTTGACTAATAGCAACTGATAAAACTTCACCTTGATGCTTCTTTTTGAAAGGCTGACCATGAAATTTGTTCTTAGACTGTTCATACCACAACCATACTTGCCCATCAGTATCGCCACCAATGATAGTCTTGCCATCAGAGCTGATGGCAAGAGATGAAACTTTAGCGAGCTGAACCTCTGAGGCAAGACTACTAGTTGTTGTGCCCATTAGATTCTGCACCAGAAAATTCCCATTGGTGTCATTCCTAACAATATATTGACCTCCTAGGCTAATAGCAGCTAAAGTCATAGAAGATTGTGATATGGGCTTAATACTTTGAGTTGACGGAAAATCCCGAAAAAAAAACAGAGAAATTAGCGCGAGCAAGCCAATAGAAGCGAGCAGTATTATCGCTATTCGGATGTTCTTTCCTTCCTTTCTCTGAACAGTTTCAGGAATTTTTTTATATGGTGGAGTATATGGTAAAAAGACCTTGTTTTGTACCAAGGTTGACAGCCCTCGCCAGACTCCCGCTTCCTTTAAAGTATTTTCTGCCTTGATTCCAGTGACAACTACCAATGCTTCTGTGTCATGTTGTTCTTTAGGCAACCTTTCTGATAGAAGAAGATTTGCTAGGGTTTCTCTGTTGGAGTTTGAATTTTCAGCCAACATACAAGCTTTTGTAGGGTTACTATTTTGTGTTGTAGGCACTTTTATATTTATAAAATCATTAAACGAAACTTCAAATCCATATTCACCTCCATTTTTAATGGCATTGTCAATGCTATTGTCTAATTGTCCCTGTAATGCAAGAATAGCGATTCCTCGTAACTGTTGCTCATTTTCTTGATCATCTTCAGAAATCCAAGCAACAGAGTTGCGTATAGTACGACCTCGGTAATCTTTTCTTTGACTTGCTTTCATCCCAGTAACAAGTAAAAGTAATTGATTACGATCCCGTACTAAAAGAAGAGAAGGCGATTCATTTTCGAGCAAGTATTTAAATTTTGTAACTTGACTTGGTTCATTTGTAGGCTCTGGACGATTATCTGTATTTTTTTGCCAAAAATAGTCATGTTGTTGAGAAACACCAGCACTATAAACGTAAATTTCCATTTTTAACTCCTATTTTTTAATATCAAGCCTATCTTGACCTTGCAAAATCGCAAATCCATTAGTATATTTGCACTTTTCAGCAGATTTACGAGCAGCTTCTTTGAGGTATTGATCCCAACCCAACCAATAACGAACTCGATTAAACAATCCCCATCTCGAGTCTATATGGAGCTTGAGCAAGAAACACAAGAGATACCGTAGTGGCTGCTCGCTATCTTGGGGACTATATTCGGCTTCATGATTAATCTTACGGAAGTAAAAATGTGGTGTTCCATCAATTTCTTTAATATTACTAAAGACTACGGTTCCTACGGTTTGAACAGGTGTGACTACGCAAGCAACTTTAGTTATCAAATTTTCACTGCTGAAAAAACGCAATAAATCACTATATTTATCCTTAATACGCTCTAATAACTTCTTTGCATCTTGTTCATTTTGTAAATATTTCTCACACCGAATAGGTACAAGAATCACTAGTCTTGGTTCTTTCAAATCAGCATATGTCCTTTTGAAAAAATCAAGAATTTGTTTGGGTCTATTCATTAAATCATGCCATTGACCTTTTTTTTCCATGAGTGCTGGAGTGTCAATGGCAATAAGAACTGCGGCACATTCAGTCATCACCTTCTGAACAAACTCCCCATCCTTTTGATCGAGGTAGCCACCCGGAAAATCTTGAAAAATCAGTTGTAGAGATGGTTTAGCTCCTATCTTACCAAGACCAAAAGTAAAAGATTGAGGTTCTTCGGTTCCCTCTAGTCCCCCCGTCGCTTCAAAATCATTAAGTAAAGCTTTCAGTTCACCCAAGCGTTTTGAGAGAAGCGCCGAGCTTTCGGGATCGGGTGTGAGTTGCAAACCTGTTGCACCAATAGTACTTTCAAACTGCTCATACATAGCGGTTAAGATACTAGTCTTCCCCACACCTCTATGTCCTAGCATTGTAATCTTGAGTTCTGAAGGCATTGTATTTTCCTTAGCAAATTAATTGAAAAATTGCATAGAGTTCAACTGATTACCTATTGCTGACCGTTCCACTGCTTCAAGCCACTCTCTTCTCAGCCTAGTGCGTTCCCCTAGTAGCTCAAATTCATCAGGCCATATTGAAGTACGTTCTTCTCTTAAAAAGATTCGCCACTCTGTCTCGACTTCCTCTGCACGAAGTATACGGTCAAGAAACTCTTCTACTATAGCAAAACCTGCTTGCGAAGGTTCACTTAATAATTCCTCTAATGCTGTCTCGCATTTATAAACAGCTTCTTCATGAAGCATTTTGAGACTGCTCATAACTTGTTGAGTGTTTGGAGATGGAGGAAGCTTAACAGTCGTCTTATCAGGAGTCAGACTATTAAGGCATTTGCGAATTCGGTGTTGAACCATACCACGATAAGATAGCTCAAATTCAGAAAGAATTTGAAAACCAAATTTCAGTCTACAAGGTTGTCCCTCTATAAGTTCTTCAGGTAGTAGTTTAGCGATCGCTTGAATAAAATCAGATTCTCTTGCTTCTGTTAATCCTCCTAAATGACCTTGTTTAATTAACACATTTGCTACCTGAGATTTGACTCGATTTAGAGAGTTCTTCAAACCATCATCTAGACCAAGGAAATGTTGTGATAGATGAGCGCGAATTTCATTCAAGTACTCGTTATAGGCAATGTCGTATGCACCCGTCTCATTACGCCTGACTTCAATTTCTTCCAATGATGATGGAAGTTTAGTATCTTCGTAGCAAGCTTTAATAGCTGTCTCTACCGATTCTTTGAAGTCACGATCTTGTCGATCCATCTGTTCACTCAGTTCTCTAAGTAAATCTACAAGTCCGCTAGTAAGTTTCTTCCAAAGCTGTTTGAACAATACCTCAAACTTCCCTGTCTCGGCAGACTGCATGGGTTGCCCTAATGCTGTTCGGGCTTTGTCTAACTCTGCACTAACAGCATAATGGAGTTGATTGAGGCGCTCTTGGCAAGAAGAAGCGTATTGTTTGTCTAGAGTGGTAATATTAGCAGCTAAGTAGTTAACTACCTGATCTAGAACTTTGGTATTAGCCTCATCAATATCAGCACAGTTTGCCGTCACAGTTTCTATAACTTTGATATGTTTTTCGGTAATATCTTGTGTGAGTTGTTGGCACAGAAGAGAGTTCTCACCGTAGTTTGAGTTTTTGTCCGTGCGGTTGAGAACCATAAAAGACCACTGCTCAATTGGTAAATTTACTAGAGCAGCCCGAGCGGTGTCATAAAGCTTGACATCAAAGTCTCCCCAGAAATCCCCAGAAGCTTTCGGCATTCTGACAAAGAGAACAGCATCAATGTCCTGACCGATAGTTCTAACCATCCTCTCTTCATCACCAATACCTGTATCTCCCAATCCTGGTAAATCAACTAGGGCAATTTGCCCAACATCATGATTGGGAAATTGACAGACAATTTTTACCTCTTTCACTGCCAGATAGTTGAAATAAATACGTTCACCTTGGAGGTTGTCTTGTGCCACATATTCTCGAATATCATCTTTAGTAATCCGACGAGGAGAAATTTCCCGAAATAGGTGACGGTATTTATCAAAATTCTTATAATATTTGCGAAGATATTCATATTTTGCGCCAACTTCAGCACCTGCAAGGTTGTTAGGTAGAGAAGGCAGTACTTGAGAAGCAAACTCTCCAAGGGTAATTGGCTTAGCTCCCAATTTCAACTGTTCATAGTACGGAGCAATCACTTCATCTAAGAAAGACCGCTCTGTATAAAACGTGACTTCACCAAAAGTTTCAAAAGCTGGGTTATGGTGAATTGTGCTGCGGACTCCTGTACAGTGTTGACCACTGCCATCAGGAATTTCTGCCGCCGTCAATCCGGTTAAACTTTGCAATAAACGACTCTTTCCTTGTCTGGCTCTTCCAATCACACCAATATTGAGGGTGTTTCGCGAGAAGCGGATTTTAAGCTTACTTAAAGCTTCTAACTCAGTCGCAATACTCGACTGAATCTTTGCAAAATCAATCTCTCTTAAGCGTCCAGTGACTTTTGAGTCATCAACTGTTGTCAGTAACTGATTGCGATAGTCTTCCACATAGCGAAATGCAGAAGAAATAGAGGTGAGGTTTTCCTCTACCGCTTCGATTCTCTGCACCAATGGTTGGCGTTTCTCAATAATATCGGCGATTTGAGCAGCTCTATTCATTTGTTGAACTCACTTTTGGACATAATATTCACCTAAGCTCAATTAAAGAAAATCCAATGCTCTATAGCTTTAGGGCAAACGCATCTTATTTTTACAGTGCTTACTGCATAAAAGTTTGAGCCATTGTTTAGTGACTACAAAACATTGAAACGCCACCCTCTCAAAACTATATTCAGAAAAAGTCGATATGTTTTACGCGAATCTTCAAACTTTTTTCGGAAGAAGGCGAGTTCAATTGCTGTCAACTTGGTAACAAGTCTGGATCAGGCGACGAAATGTCAATCAAATTCCATAATTTTTTCCTGCACGCTCTCTAAGTATGAAGTTTTGTTAAGAAAATGGAGTTTTGCGTAAAATCTTCACACATATTCAGGAAAGCAATAGGAGGTCACTCGGAGGGTATAAGCGCCTATATATGAGTTCCAGACGTTCGACTATTCAACCTGATAACGATGATCAGCTTGATCGGCGACTGCAAAAGCTAGTCATAGAAGTTCAACAGCTATCGACTGACAGTCCTCAAAGAAGGAAAGCCTTAGCTATTCTCCTTAACGAGATTTATCAAGCACGTAATCTTTGGCGTGATAAAAGCCTTTACTGGTATTTAGAAAATAGCCTCTACGAAGACCTTCGTCAAGATGCACTCCAGCAAGTTTTGCTTGAGTTTTTCAAACGAATTGACAATCATAATCCACAAAAGCCAGTAATGGCGTGGATTAATCAAACTTTAAAGTACCGATTCCAGGATATTTTTCATGAACACTCCTCCAAAGGCACGACTCCAAAATTTCAAAATATGGTATCAATTCTATCTCTAGATCAATTAGATACTTTTATTGCAGAAAGGTTAATTTCTGGAGAAGACCAAATTTCCGATGAAGAGTTACTAAGAGAATACTTGTCAGATGACCCAGAAAATCTTTTTAAAGAAAAGCATATAAAAGGTCACCCACAAGCAAATTTTCAATACATAGCTATAGCTCTGCTAGATGGGAAAAAATGGAAAGACATTTCAAATGATTTGGGAGAAATTCCAATTTCAACGCTTTCTAGCTTTTATGAGCGTAGTCTAAAAGTTTTTATCCCGGTTCTCCAGAATAAATTAAAATCGTAGTTTGAAGTTAATTGTCAGACTTATCATGGAGAAAAATAAAAATCAAATGTCAATTCATACAGTCGTGCTTTCCCTTGAGGCACACTCGCTTGCACAAAAGTACAGTAAACAGCATCAACGACCAGAAAAAGCTAAGCAGGTTTACCTTAATACTTTAGCAGTGTATGGAGTAAACTTTTATTTCCAAGTTCTAGGAGTAGAAACTGATTATGATAAAAGTAATAGTAGCAATCTGCTAACTCAAAGGTTTATAGATGTAGCAGATTTGTATGTAAAAGATTTGGGGAAATTTGAGTGCCGTCCAGTGTTACCAAATGCTAAGGTTTTGGAAGTACCGCCAGAGGCTTGGGATGACCGAATTGGTTATATAGCTGTGCAGCTAGATCAGTCTTTAAGAGAAGCAAAATTGATAGGATTTACGCCAAAGGTGGTAGATAAAAAAGGAATCATTCCCTTGAATGAGTTGCATTCACTTGAAGAATTTCCAGAGTACTTGAGCCAAAAAAGACAACAATCAACTCAAGTCGTAGCTCAACAAGCATCACCTCAATTTGTGAATTTGGAAAGATGGTTAGAAAGAGCTTCTAATGCTTTTCAATATGGTTGGCAAGCAATAGAAGAAGGGTTCGGCTATCAAAGAGTAGGCATCGCTGGTGCGCTTCGTGGTGGACAATTAGAAATGCTTGACCTAAAGGATGTTAAGCGTTGGATTGCACAAGTGTATGCCAGTCAACCAAACGCTAAGCAGTCACAGGGCAATTCTCTTGCTGAATTAGATGTTAGTTCAGCATTAATACAACTTATAGAATTGACTCAGGATGCAGAAATTCAATGGCAAGCCGCTGACTTTTTATGGCAGATAAACCCAAACTATCTTGGTGCTGGAAACAGAGGAGTTAAGGATTTAGGTATACAGTTAGCAGGTTATCCAGTTACACTTATAGTTGCTATCTTAGCGCTACCTAATGGTAGGAGAGCAGTTCGTCTACAGGTGTCAATGAGCGATCGCTCTTACCTACCTTTTGGTTTGAAGTTAATTGTGTTAGATGAAGCTGGCAATCTCATTCAAGAAGTTTCAGCCAGGAGCAAAGACGATTACATTCAGTTCAAATTCACAGCTAGTCCAGGAGATCGCTTCAGTGCCAAGATTGCCTTGGCTGATGCAAGTATCGCAGAGTTTTTTGCTGTTTGAGTCTGAGAAAGCGATAGTTTTGAAGGGAAAAGACAGTCAAGGTCAAGACAAAAGCCTCCAGATTATTTATATCAACATCTTAGAATACAAGATTCTCAAGTAAAAATTATGAATAGAGAAATGGATGTGAATTCTGATTTCAATAACGTGCTACAAGATGAACTTGACAAAGCATTAAAAAGGCGTGGTAGAGTCAACATTTTAATCGCTGGAAAAACTGGAGTTGGAAAGAGCACTCTTATTAACGCTGTTTTTCAAGAAGAAATTGCAACCACAGGACAGGGTAGACCAATTACTCCCAATGTCAGAGAAATCACGAAAGAAGGAGTTCCAGTCACAATTTTTGATACACGCGGGCTTGAAATTGGGAAGTATGAAGAAACTATTCAAGCTGTTGAAATGCTACTCAAAGATAGAAATACAAAAGAAGATGCTAACAAGCATCTTCATGTGGCATGGATATGTATACAAGAAGGTTCTTCTAGAGTAGAAGAAGGAGAGTCCAAGCTTGCTGAAATGCTTGCAAGCTACGTACCTACTATTGCTGTTATCACAAAAGCAATCTCTGACAATGGATTTAGGCAGAAGGTACAGGAACTCCTTCCACAAGTACCCAATGTGGTTCGTGTGCGTGCCAAGGAAGATATTTTAGACGATGGCTACAAACTTGGCGCTATCGGACTAGAAAACTTAGTTGAGTTAACTATGGAAGTTGTCCCCGAAGGACAGAAGAACGCATTTGTAGCATCGCAACGCATTAGTTTAAAGCATAAAGTAAATAGAGCACATGGCATTGTTGCTACAGCTGCTGCGTCTGCTGCTGGAATTGGCGCAACTCCAATACCATTTTCCGATGCCCTAGTGATCGTACCAATTCAAATTGGAATGTTAGCTGGTATAAGTTCTGTTTGGGGGCTACGCGTGAATACAGCATTGATAAGAACGCTTGTAAGCAGCGCAATTACAGGTTCGCTTGGAACACTTGGTGGGCGAGCCGCAGCTTCTACACTAGGAGAATTGTTAAAACTCATACCAGGAGTTGGCAGTGTAGTTGGCGGGACAATCAATGCAACAACAGCCTTTCTGCTGACTACAGCGTTTGGTGAAGCATACATTGCATCTCTCTATATTCTTACAAAAGATAAACCTGACAAAATACCAACTGCAGAAGAAGTCCGCGACGTGTTTGTGGAACAGTTGCAGACAAAAAAAGAATGATAAATGAGGGTAGTGTTAACTTCGCGGATCAAAATCTTAGGGAGTGGAGGCGTAATACTTGAAATGACTTACCAAACACATCAAATACCAAACTTTTACGCATTGTTGATAGGCTGCCAGTACACTAGGGAAATGGTTACACTTAGCGGGTTATCCAATTACTCTCCTAATTGCCATCTTACCAATACCTAACGGTAGAAGAGCAGTTCGTCTACAGATGTCAACAAGTGATAAATCTTATCTACCTTCAGGTTTAAAGTTGATTGTATTAGATGAAGCTGGCAAACTTATTCGAGAAGTTTCATCTAGAAGCCAAGACGATTACATTCAGTACAAATGCACGGCAGATCCAGGAGATCGTTTCAGTGTCAAGGTTTCCTTAGCTGAGGCTAGTTTTACAGAGTTTTTTGCTGCCTGAGTTAGGGAAAAATGCTCCACAATAATTGATGAATTTGCGTAAAAAGGCTTGATTTTTTCAGAAATAAGTAGTGAGAAGATAAGCAAGTACCGCTTTTTCAAATTTGCCAAAAATTCGTAAAGAGCAATAAAATAATGAATAACAAAGAGCAGATTCGTCAAGACATCAAAGGGGTAAGGGACGATTTAGCTTTAGCACTCAGGGAGCTACGCTCGACAGCTGGACAGAAGTTAAACCGGAAAGATTTAGAAGAGGTGGAAAAGGAGTTAGCTCAAGTAGATGAACTTCTCAGACGCCTTCAAACAGGCTTAGTATGGGTAACACTCTTCGGTAAAACTTCGGTAGGCAAATCATCAGTTGCTAATTCTCTCATTGGAGAAGACATAGCTGAAGTTGGTATTCAACACGATTTGACAGTTAGTGCTAATACTTATGAAAAATCCCCCTGGATGTTAGTAGATGTTCCTGGAATTTTAGGGCAGACTGTCAACGAGACGTTGGCAGTTGAGGAAGCAAAGAAAGCACACGGACACATTTTTGTAATTGATGGAGAACCTCTAAAACCAGAGTTAACACTATTTGAGACGGTAAATCAGGCTTGTCCCGACACTCCTAAGATTGTGTTTGTTAATCAGTGGGACAAGATGCAAAACGTTCCTGGGAAGGATCGGGAGAAAGTGCAAACTCTGATTGAGCAGAAGATGAGTCAGTTTGTTAAGTCCCCAGCTACAGACATTATTTACGGCAGTAGTATGCTCTATGATCCAGAGCGAGATGTTATGGTGCGACAAGAGCTTCCTCAGCTACTTAACAGACTATATGATGAAGCTGGCACTTTGGGAGATGTGATCAATGTTCTGGATCCGGCAAAACGTGCCTCCGACTTAAACCAAAATATTCGCAATAGAATCTTAGAAGTGCGACTGAGGGCGGCACGTAAAGTCATCAATGGTTTTGCTATTGCTACGGTTGTTGGCGGATTTTTGCCTTTCAGCCAGTTACTGGTCGCTCCTGGTATATTGGCAAGCATGGTGTATGTGCTTTGTCGAATTATGGCAAGTAAACAAGACAGAGACAGTACGACTCGATTGACCAAGGAACTACTCAAAAGCTGCGCTCAAGTTCTTGGTGCAGAGTTTGCAGCTGTTGTTGTGGCAGAGACAGTTATCAACGCTGCTGCTGTTGCTTTGGGTCCTTTAGCAGCTTTGATAGGGTTTGGAGCAGATGTAGCCGGTCTATCGTACTACAAGTACCGTCGCGCAGTAATTTTGGGCGAGGTAACACTTGAATACATTCGCAATGATTTTTCTTGGGGTGCAGAAGGTGCAGAGATAGCGATCAAGCGCTCCAAAGAACGCGCTCAAAGTCACTATTTCCGATTAAGCGGAAAAACTCCATCGGATGTTAACTCATTGTGACAACTTAGTGCGATTGGTATTGTCAGTTTACTAGAGGGTGACAAAGGTTAGCAGGTTTTGGTATCCGCCCATGAGTAACATTCCAAAACCTACGCCCTAGCCCAAACCGCAGTCAGAGAAAGCACTATAGCACTCACACCCACAATGCAAGGTTTTCAGCCGAGTTGGCAAATTTAGATACGTCTTCAGCGAAAGAATCAGGTTGCTACTGGCATCCCATTGAGTGCAGCTCTCAACTTGAGAGTATTTTGAGCCTAATTTTTGCAAAGTCCCACTTGAAATGACATTCAACTGATCATGAATAACTCATTAATACTTAACATGAATGAAGAACGCCGCCAAATTTATCTCAATCTGATTGAAGCGCTGCTAAGCCGTCCCATTGGTGAAGAACCAGCCATTTTGAGAGCTAACCAAAACTTGATAGATGCTGGGTTAGTACAAACAATGCTAGATTCTGCAATAAAGAAGGCAATAAGAAACGACATACAGACTTTTGATCGCTTAATCAATATTGTCGTTAATCTGTTAGTTACTCTGAGAAATGCTAACTTTGAAAGTCAAGAGTTTTCCAAGGCGATAGAGTACTACGAGCAGCGTTTAACCATTTGCCAGGAAAGAAGCTTTCAGCAAATAGAAATGATACTTCTGTACTATATAAGTTTCTTTTACCGTTATACACATGACTATGCCAAGGCGATAGAGTCAAGCAAGCGGCTTTTGGTCATCGCGCAAAACTTTGAAAATCGCTTTTTGGAGGCTGAAACTCTCTTCCATATAGGAATTGATTATCAAGGCTTGAGGGATTTAGACAAAGCAAGAAATCACTACGAGCGGGGGAAGGCGATCACCGAACAGATAGATAGCGAAGTTGGTAGGAAACTACTTGTAGACATTCTCAATACTTTAGGAAAATCTCATAATCCTCCCTATAGCTGGGGCTTAGGCACAGCTACAGATATCTGTACAAGGAGTTTGGGAATTGCTCAAGAGATAGGCTATCATCGCGGTGAAGCAGTTGCTTTAACCTGTATAGGAAATGCTCATTATTCGGCTCCTGGTGAGTCGAGGAATTTTCCTGAAGCAATAAAGTGCTACGAGCGAGCTAAAGTCATCTTCCAAGAAACAGGCGACCTCGAACAAGAGGTGGATGCTCTGTACCATTTGCAAGATTCTTACAATTACACGAGCAATTATGCCTTGGCGATAGAGTACAACAATAAACTTTTGACCATTGCCAGAAATTTAAAAAATCGCCTTTTAGAAGCTCGCGCTCTATTTGATTTAGGAAGAAGTTACAATGCCTTGGGTCAGAGGGAGAAAGAGAAAGCAAAAAATTACTACTCGCAGAGTTTGGCGATCGCTGATTTGATAGATAATCAAGCTGCTCACTGGTTGCAGGTACGCAGTCGGCAAGGTTTGGGAGGCTATTACATAGTCAATGGGGACTTAACTGCTGCGAAAACACATTACCAAGAAAGCTTAAAAATTGCCGAGAAGGTAGGCGATGAACAGGGACAAGCCAATGCCTTACAAGTTTTAGCTCAGATTGACTATTACCAAGGAAATTTACAGCAGGCGTGGGAGTATAACGAAAGGAGTTTGACGCTTAAGGAGAGACTACAGGATCAGATTGGTCGAGGGAATTCTATTGGCTTTCGGGGAAGTATTTATCTTTTAGTTGGCGAATATACCAAAGCACTAGAGTCCTTCGAGCAGAGTCTGCAAATTATGGAGGAGATCCAAGAACTTTCTGGAAAAGCAAGTACTCTAACTGACATAGGACTTACTTATTTATACTTAAATCAAATTGAAGAAGCAGAAAGTAGACTAAGCCAGGGAATTGAGCTATGGGAGTCTGTACGAGGAAGCTTGGGCGATCATGATAACTTTAAGGTATCAATCTTTGAACAGCAAGCCAGAACTTACAATTTACTGTTAGATGTCCTGATTGACCAAGAAAAACCCTTACCAGCCTTGGAAATTGCTGAACGCAGTCGAGCAAGGGCGCTTGTAGATTTGTTGAGCTTGAAGTTAAATGGGAACTCAGCTAAAACTATTACTTCTCCCACAATTGAGGAAATTCGACAAATCGCCCGAGACAAAAATTCCACATTGGTCGAATATAGAATTGTTAAGTATGGTAACCAAAGATTGGAAAGTATTCTTATTTGGGTTATTGAACCGAATGGTACGATTACATTCCGCCGCAGCGATTTAAAATCCTTGTCGCAACAACAAAATATTTCACTTACAGAACTTGTGAGCGACAGTCGCAAGTCCATCGGTGTCAGAGGTCGCGATAGCACACGTGAAGTAGTAAAAAATGTGTCAGAACCAGAGGAAACACAACGCCTCCAACAACTCCACAGCCTGTTAATCAAACCCATTGCCGACATAATGCCTTCTGACCCCAATACCCACGTTATCTTCATTCCGCACCAAGAACTGTTCTTGGTTCCCTTTGCCGCACTACAAGATGCAGACGGCAAATACTTGGTTGAAAAACACACTATTTTGACTGCGCCTTCAATTCAAGTGCTGGAGTTAACCCAAAAGAAACTAGAACAAATCGAGAGTCGCAAGTCGCTTAAGGAGAAATCCTTCAATATATTGATTGTTGGCAATCCTGTAATGCCCAGAGTTTCTTTAGACGTCGGACAACCAGCTATACAATTGTCGAGCTTGCCTGGAGCTAAAGAAGAAGCATTGGCAATTAGCAAAGTGCTTAATGTCGATCCATTGATTGGCGCTCAAGCTATTGAGTCAACTATCAAATCCAAATTGCTCCAGGCAGACATCATCCATTTAGCAACTCATGGATTGCTCGATTATCGACAACTCCAAAATGAATCAGGGCAAGGCTTACCTGGAGCTTTAGCCTTAGCAGCGGATGGCAAAGAAGACGGATTATTGACTGCGGATGAAATTTTTGACTTAGAAATTAATGCTTCTTTAGTTGTTCTCAGTGCTTGCGATACAGGTCGAGGAGAAATCACCAGTGATGGCATTGTTGGTTTATCCCGTTCCTTCATTAGTGCTGGAACCCCTAGCATTATTGTCTCTCTGTGGGCAATTCCTGACGCTCCTACTGCTTATTTAATGACACAGTTCTATAACCAACTCAAGCTCAATCCGAATAAAGCCCAAGCACTACGTCAAGCAATGCTCGAAACAATGAAACACCATCCCCATCCGAAAAATTGGGCAGCATTTACCTTGATTGGAGAAACCCAAGGTACCGTTTTAAACTAATTCCTACTTTTTGAACATCCTCTAAGCGTGGGAGCACAGCTGCTTTCTGAACGTTTGAAAAACTAGCCGAAAATAAAATTTATTTCAGATTAAATTGCAAGAGGTAAATTCATGGTAAGCAATAATGTAGCCAACAATCATAAATGGGCTTTGCTAATAGGTATTAATAAATACCCTAAATTGCCCGCTAAATATCAATTAAGCGGCTGTATCAACGACGTAACTTTAATCAACAAAGTCCTGCAAGAAAACTTTAGCTTTCCAGAAAACCAAATCACTCGATTGCTTGACGAGGCGGCAACTCGACAAAACATCCTAACGGCTTTACAAGAGTTGGTTGACCGTGTAAAGCGCAACGATATTGTAGTTATTCATTACAGTGGGCATGGTTCCCGGATGACTGATCGCGAGGGAGACAAACCAGATGGCATGGACGAAACTATCATGCCTTACGATAGTGGACGCGCTCCTGATGAAAACTGGGATATCACCGATGATGAACTCGAAGAATGGTTGTTGCGTTTGAGCGAAAAGACGCCGTACATAACCCTCATATTTGACTCCTGTCATTCAGGAGGAATTGTCCGCGATCCCTTTGGGGCTAGCGATCGCTGGGTTGAACCTGATACTCGTCCGATTGAACAACTTCCACCATCGCCAGTTGCTATGACTCGCAGTAGAGGAACGCGGGATATCGGTGCTAGCGGCTGGTTGCCAATGAGCGAGCGATATGTACTCATTGCAGGCTGTAGTGCAGCAGAGTCAGCTAGCGAATATCAGGTACAGGAAGGTAAAATTGACCACGGAGCTTTGACGTACTTCTTATGCCAAGAATTACGCTTAGCTCAGTCAGGCAATACTTACCGAGATATTTTTCAACGTGCCAGCACCCAAGTGACGACGTATCAATCTACTCAGCACCCACAAATGGAGGGGGCGCAGGATCGGGAATTGTTCAACGTGCATGACATTGAACCTATGCGCTTTGTATCCATTGTCGAACGCAAAGATAACAAGGTGATTTTAGCGGCTGGTGCTGCTCATGGCATCACTGAGAAATCAGAATGGGCAATTTACGCTGAAGCAACCAAGCAAATTGTCAAGGACACTCTGAAACTGGGCAAGGTAAAAATTACTGCTGTTCGTGCTGTCACGTCTGATGCCGAGATTCTTGAAGAGAATTCAGTGGATGCAATTACTGTAGGGACTCGGGCAATAGAAGAAGTCCATTTTTACGGTGAAATGCGCCTCAAATTGAACATTCAAGTGCCTACTGACTATGATGCGGCTAAAAAAGACTTGATTGAGCGAATTCAAGAGTCACAGTTACTACGCACAGCGCAAGAGGGTGAAACTGCTGATGCAATGGTTTATATTATCGCCCCCCGCTCGGAGGTAGGTGCTGATGCTCCTGTGCCTCAGTTGGGAGCAATAAATCAACCAACTTGGGTTGTGGTGAGCAACAGTGGTCAGGTTATCATGCCGATTTGTTCTGTAGACGAGGCTGGCGCTACAACTAGACTGCGAAAAAACTTAGAAAAAATTGTGCAATATAAGTCGGTATTAGCTCTAGAGAATCCCAACTCCCAAAGCTTGCTCAGCAACAAAGTGAAACTGACTCTGAAGCGACAAGCTAGTGATGAGAGCTGGGTAGAAGCTCAACCAGATAATAATAGTGGACAAATTGTGTTTGAAGATGGCGATCGCTTAATTATGGAGATCGAAAATCTTCATAACGCTCCCATCTACATCTATATCCTCGATTTAGGATTAGCTTATGGTGTGGATCAGATATACCCTATTAAGAGTGCCAATCAAGAGTTCCAAACTGGTAAACACAACATTGGTATACGCCAAGGAGAACAGATAGAGCTGTACGTGCCACCAACATTCCCTTATGTGTCATCTCCCAACAATGCTTCCCTAGTGGAAGGAGTTGAAACTTTCAAGCTGTTTGCCACAACCTACCCAACTGACTTCAGTTGGTTGCTACATGAAGGTATGCGAATGGGGTTTGGGGAGCATCAACCGAATCTAAACAAGCCTTTGGAACAGTTACTGGGTATAGCGCTGACGGGGAATGGAAATCGAGAGGCGCGAGTGATCGCTCTACCACCAGATGAAGAATGGACTACGGTACAAAGTTCCTTCTTGCTGCGGCGCAGAATGCTCTAGCGTAAACATTCGGACTTTTTCTACTCAGCAAACTGATGTTTAATGAATCCCTCGCCTTTTAGGCAAGTGGTACAGATTTGGAATGTCAAAACATTCCAAATCTGTACCTGACCAAACCCAACCTATCTGTCTGTGCAAAGTTCTTACGTTGGTTCTGGTTTCATGCTAACGCTGTGCAAAGCTAGAATTAGACTGCTTTGCACCCTTTCCGGACGAGTATATTGAAAATGCAGTACGAATCGCCTGATAACAATTTAATCCGCCTAGAAATGCCAAATCCACAAGGTGCTTCAGGAAACTATTTTGAGCAAATTTCTCATACTTGTGTAATGACTGGAATGCAAATCCGTAAGGGCGACATCATTGATGCAGTAACGCCAATTTTTCAGCCTCTTGAGGCAGATCGCTCTATTAGATCCGAACTTTATATTGGGAAGCAGCAGGGAGGCGATGGAGGCGGTGGAGATATTTTTCTACAATTCGGGTATGTGCTCGTAGGTTTACGCTTTCAGACTGTGAATTACTACGGACATGAAGCTATTAATGCCCTCAGCTTGATTTGGCGAAGGTGGTTGAATGGGCAAGTTACTAATGAAGAACTTGTCAGCGAGCCGTTAATACCTCAACTGCCACCTTATGTTAAGACATTTGGCTCTGCTGAAAAGGTAGAAGTGTATGTACCTGATGAATACGTGGCAATAGGTATTTGTGGAAGAGCTTCCAGTTATGTGAACACTCTGTCTCTCATAGCTGGTAAACCTGCTTTTGATATATCTGCAATTGTACGAACGCAAGATATCAATGCTCTTGTACGAGTCAACCGCCAAGAGATAGAGCAAAAACTAATTCAGGAGCAAACAGATGCGGATGAAGCAGCAGAACGCGATCGCCAGCGGGCTCAGCTTGAGCAGCAACAAGAACAAGCTGATCGAGATGCAACTAATTATCAGTTAAGTTGTGAGTTTTCAGGAGGAACGAGAAGCGTTACAGACGGGTTGTCAGTTGTAACGTTTAATGATGATGATTCCGCAGCCTTCGATGGTAAGCTCCGTTTGCTGTACCCAAATCGCAGTTTTATCCGAGTTAATTTTGAGTTACTTGAACCAGTGACTTTTGCAGTACTTTACCTGAGCCATCTCTCTTCTGGAATGGGCGGTAGGAAAGGATATTCACCTGTAAATATTGAGGTTAATAAAAAGTGTGTGGCTGCTAACCACGATCCCCGAAGCGATAACTATACTGTTGATCGCTTTGAAATTGCTTCCTATCTTCATGTCGGCACTAACGAAATAACCATCACCCTTGGTAATATCACAACGCACTACTGGATTGAATGGCTCAAATTATTAATAAAGTTACCTTATCTCATTCTTCTGGCGGAAAGGGAGTAGTATTTCAGTTAAGTTGACAAAGCTTTGGTGGGCCCACAGGAGTAAAATCATAGCCGAAGCCACTGCGGGAGGAGGAACCAAAGTACGTTACCTTAACGAGTTGGATAGATGCGTTGCGGCGATCGCCTCGTGAAAACTGTACCGCGCCGCTAATTACCCCTTTTGCAGTAAAGTTTTCTGAGCGAAGAGCTTGACTCACTTCTTCACGAATCGGATTCTGTTTTTGTTTGATTGCAGCAATAAGGGCTTTGGTTGCATCGTAAGATGTAACAGTTCGCCAGTTGATATCTCCCCCCCAAAGCTCTCCAGATTTTTTCACAAACTCCTTCTCAAAATCACTCTGGGAATCTGATTGAATGTGCCAGGGAACTGCAATAATCATGCCTTTTGCATCTGCACCGCCAAAATTCAACGTCATATTGTCATAAACATCATCTCCTCCCAAAACATCAAGTCCTCGCGAACGGTTCTCTTTTAAGATTTCTATTGCATCTTTTAGTTTCTCTGTATCTGGAAATAGTACTAAGACATTCGCTTTATTCTTAATAGAACTTTTGAAACTTTGAGAGGAATCTAAAGGCTCGTGCAAGTTAAATGAGATTGGTTTCTCTCCTTGTTTCTCAAAACATGTTTTGGAACCGATTTGGTTGAGACCAAGCTAGTGATTTTTCTGTGGGGTTTTGACAAATCACAGGTAGCCAGAGAGCACCGGGGTATTTACCTCCAACACTTTCTAACTTGTTTGCTGCTTGTCGCACTGCAAGATAAAATGGTTCACCTTCTGAAAACAAACGCAAGAACTCTTGTAAAAATTTCTGTGCGACTTCATCCGGTACTGGTTCCCGCATCACGATTACCTGAGGAATTTCTAATTCTGCCAGCTTATTTGCTAATCCCATTCCATCACAAGAATTAAAAATTGCTAGTTTTAAGCCTTTTTTTGTAGCTTCTCTAAGGGTATTTCTAAAATCATCTAGATCTAGACTCTCGTTACTGTTAATCTGAATATTGCCACTATTACCATCATTTTGACTAGAACTATGCCCTGCAAAAAATAGAATATCCCAAGATTCGTTCCATAACTTATTATGTACCTCTTCTAGTGTTGGTTGTAGCAGCTTTTCAATTTCTGCCTTTTTTTTACTTTGTAATTCTTCTAAAAAATTTTTATCTTTTTGAATGTCAATTCCTTCATCAGCCCCAAAGATTGCCAGAATCTTCACAGGCATTTTCAGCACAGCTGCTTTTATTTGTTGAGAGTGTTGCTCCGGTTTTGAACTAAGGGAAAACCATACTTTGTTACGAGAGTCAAATATATTCCATAATTGCCAGGGAAGCTTCTGTAAAAGTTCATTATTCTGCTTATGTAGAAGGTCATTGTTTATTTTAAAGATGATGTGAGCTGATTCTTCCTCTTTGACCGTATCTAGCACTTGTTTACCCAATTCTACAAAAGATGCTTTCTTGAACCATTCTTCCATGCCTTTTTTAAGTTTTTTTTCTGCCTCTTTACAATCTCGCTGACTGGAGACATTAGTTACTTGATTCTGGGGAACCTCAATGCCTCTCTGCACAGATATCCAGAAAGCATACTGTTTTTGCCAATTTTGATAAAGTTTAGGAATTTCTGGTGCTGGAGGAACTTTTGTATAAGGCTTCAGGAGGATTGGTATACCCTTCTCACGAATTTCCAGAGAAACATAAAAACCTTCATTAAAATTACCATCGTTAATTATAAAGTCAACTAACTTTTCCATAAAAAATCTGTTCCTGTTATCTAATTTTTGTTCTACATTCAAAGGAAATTTATAACAGTTAATGAGTAACCGTTCAGGGGGGGTACAACGTTAATAGGGTTTGAAGCACCATCAAGCCTATAAGTTTGAGGTTAGTCGGCTAAATCATCCTATGAAATCGCCTGTAATCCTCATTCTCTCATTACCCCTTTGAACGGTTCCGTTCATGAAAATTTTTATCAGTTAGATTTGTATCTCGATTTATTCAGGTTTTATTATCTTCAATAGCTTATGATTTACTGGATAAAGTTTTTGGAATAACAATATACTGCTTCCAAAGCCTCAAGTTATGTCTTTCAAAGCGTAAATTAGTACTAGTACCCTCCTCTTTTATCTAATCTAGATATAGCTACAAACGTAAAAGTAATGTTTTCGGAAAAAATACTATTTTAAATATCAATACATTCTTTTTGCAAAGTACAGTAGTAAGACTATAGGGTAATTTTCACCAAAATATTAGAATTTGGGTGGTAATAACTAAGCCTAACTAATCAAAGTTTGAATGTATAGTAATTAAAAAAGTTTGTCAATACATAAAAGTTCCGGTAAAGTTCCCTATTTAGCTCAATCAACTGCCAACTTCGCTCAACTTCGCCAAGTCTCTCTATCAGAGATCATGAAAACACTAGTGCAAGGAGTCAGTAGGGGCAGGTTTGATCGATTGATTTTGGAGTGGACAAGTTATCTGACAAAACCTGCCCGTACAGGAGTCAAGAGTCAGGAGAGAAGAATACATATCTATAGGAATCCGGTTTGATTTTTGAACAAGGTTAGGTATTGTAGGGTGCTTTCACTTATGAGTCGTAACGCACCATTCTCATGGGGTTTGGTGCCGTACTCTCGTTAACACACCCTACGCATCTGTTCAATAATCAAATAGTAGTCCTATAGACTGAACCACACTGTTGGTAAGGGCGAACAGCCGTTCGCCCCTACTGAAAATTGCTGTATTTCTGTGCAGCGGTACTACTGGAGTTTAGCAACGAGAAAAAACAGCAGGTTCGTTCAAGGAAGGAGCAGAACCTAAGGCTACATTACCCCAACGCATTACGGTTGCAGTGGCATTTGCTGATGCACCGAAGGAATAAACGAGAACCAAGTCATTTTCATGAATCTTACCCGATTGCGCGGCGTGATACAGATTAGCAATGGGAAGTACAGGTCCGATGTTCCCATACTGAGGGTAGAGATTGATTGTGCGTTCTGGCTCAATGCCCAGTATACGAGCGCTAAAGAAAGCAAACCAAGCTGTTGGTGTATTGAAAATAAAGAAGTCAATTTCGTCGAGTGTCACATTGGCAGCAGCAGCAGCACCTTTGCAGCAAGTGAGAACAAAATCAGCAGCAGTATTACTGATGACTCGATTTGCTCCCTTGTTCGTCTTCATAAATAATCGCAAATTGCCTTGAGAATCTTCTGCCATTTCAGTGTAAAATGTACCACAAGTTTCTGCTGAATGAACGATTTTACTACCAAGAATTCCTTGGTTGGCTTTCAACTCACTCACTATCAAGGCTCCAGCACCATCACCAGCTATCCACGAAATTGTATCTCTTTCATCAAGAAGACGAGAATAGGCACAAGAAGTAACCACCAGGATATTGCGGTACTCTCCTGCTCCTACTAATGTACTAGCAGTTTGCAGCGCAACTATCCCACTGGAACACATTGAATTCAGATTCCAAGCGGCACAGCCCAAGCCAAGTTCATTGACGAGGAAAGCGGCATTGCCAGCTACAACTTCCTCAGTACCAAAAGAGGTAACGATCGCCAGATCAATATCTTCATTAGAGAGATTTGCAGCCTCAAGGGCGTCTCTTGCCGCACGACACTCAAGAGTTAACGACGACTCACCTGAGCCAAGTACCCGTCGCTCAACAGCACCACGAAAAGGATCTGATAGATACGGCATCATCTCTTGATCAAACTCATTGCCGGGAGTGGAGTCAGCTAGCGAAAATAGCCTTGCCAAGCTTTTTTCTTCAGACTGAGCCACTAGCTCTGGGTATTTCTCGCGGTAGTAATCATTCGTACATATTATACTCGGCATAGCTAATGCGAGCGAGCGAATCCCTACTGAATAACTTTTCATCACAAATGTCTCCTTAAGAATTGATCAGGCCTTGGGAAATTAAACTATCGATCCGACCTTTTGTGGGTACAGCCTCCGTCGGATCGATAATCACATCAACAATGAACGGAACAGGAGAAGCGATCGCTTTGGCCAAAGCACTTCGGATCGCAGACTCCTTGTCAACACGGATACCATCTGCTCCCATACCACAGGCTACCTGAACAAAATCCACCTGCGGAATCTCCACATCCAAACCCTTGAACCCCTGTAACTCCGATCCCTGACCGCACATGTTGTAACATCCATCATTGAGAATAATCCAGACAGCTGGAATCTGGTATCGAAAAGCCGTACTCACCTCAGAGTTCATCAGCATGGCACCATCCCCAACAATAGCAACGGCCTTTCCATTGCGTGCCAACGCCGCACCGAGAACACCTGTGACAAAATGACCCATAGAACCAAATCCGGTACTGGCTCGGTAACGACCAGGTTGAGTAAATTGCAGCAAGTGATTTCCCCATGCCAATGAATTACCCGCCTCCGTCATCACTATTGCGTCGCTCCCCTCAACAATCACCTGCTGAATAGCATCCATAAGTACCTGAGGTCGCACCAAGCCCTTTGCGCGTGTATCCATTTCCTCACGTTCAGGTTTCGGCAACGCCACTGCTGACAGATGACGCTTTTGAAAATGCTTCAACAAAGCCTTGACAAATACTCCCACATCTGATTGAATTGCGAACGTATCGACACATGGATATGCAGTTCCAGGCACCTCTGGGTCAATGTCAACATGTAAAAAACCCTGTTCGGGAATCATCGCGGGATTCCAGAAGGAAGTGAGTTCACCAAGGCGCGTTCCGAGTACCAGCACCCGAACAGGACGATGCTTTTGCATATAAGTTAAAACTGACGTATGCCCAGCAAAGCCCGTAACCCCCACAAATTGAGGATGGTTCTCCGGAAAAATACCTTTGCCACGCGGCGAACACATGACAGCAGCTCCTGTCCTCTCAGCAAGCTCTTGAATAGAGTCTGCTGCATCTCTTGCACCAAAACCAACCCAGATAGCGAACGATCCTTGCGACAACAACTGTACACATTTTGAAATAGTTTCCTCAGTTGCAGCAGCGGGAGCAAGAGAAAGGGCTACTTGTGGCAGTGATGTTCTAACTGAACTTGATTGGATGTTGCTAGGAATACTCAAGTGTGCCACAAAGCCACCCGGTCGAGCTAAGCCTAAAGCCAGCCTTCGATAAACCTCTGGAAGTTCATCATCGGATTCGAGGGTAGTGGCATAATGAAACAGAGAGTCTTTTGTAAAAATTCCCGTGCTAGGCATTGTATAGGTACTAGTTTCCTGGCAAGCCCAACGTCCTCGTTGGGATGCGGAGGTAGAAGCTGACAAAAAAATCACCTTTGCACCTTCCCACCGGGCAGCAAATAAACCTGTCAACGCATTGGTAATTCCCGGTCCTGTTGTCACAAATACTACAATCGGGTTACCACTAGCAAAGTATGCTTCAGTGGCTGCAAAAGCTGCTCCTGCTTCATGACGAAAGTGAAGCACCCGAATAGAGCTATGTTGCAAAGCGTGCCACATTGAGACAATTGCCCCCCCTGATACACCAAATGCATATTGCACTCCTATTTCTTCCAGCATCTTGACTATTGCAGAGGCAACTGAGACAGGTACAAAATCCAATTGTGTGTTTGGTATAACATATCTCTTTTCTCGTTTGAGAAGTTGAGTTTTATTGAACATAATGTTTAGCTTGTTTGCGTACCTTCTGAATCCATCAAACTTTATTGCTGACTAAGTTCTCGCCTGAGAGATACTGACTTGTTTCTGGTTTCGACTGACTTTAGCAATTTATAATCCAATACGGTTCAGTTAGAGCTAAAAACCTGATTTCGCGCTTTGTTGGGGAGCCAGCACGGCGCAGGGGGCTCACGCCAGAACTCACGGCGACTGGCGTTTGAGGAACCTCACCCAACATTCCCGCAGTTTTGTTGGGTTTCCCGACGCTAAGCCCAACCTACAATTATCCTTAACTGAACCGTATTGGTTTATAATCAGTATGGTTTTTGCTGAATAAGCCATGCCCAGGTCGCTCACAGTTCGTCAGGAATACGTTGGGAAAGTAAAACTGGCAATCAGACGGAACGGCTTTGCCAGCCAAAAAGCTTTGGCTGAGGATGCAGGACTAGCTTTAGCCACGGTAAGCAACTTCCTGACTGGTAAACCTGTTGACCATGCTACTTTTGAAGAACTCTGTCAGAAATTGGCACTAGACTGGAGAGAAATCGCCGACCTGAATTTTGAGGTTTCCTCCAAAGCTATAAGTAAAGATGCTCAGAAAATAAGTACCAGCAAACGCCAGGATTGGGGAGAGGCGATTGACGTCTCAGTTTTCTACGGGCGCACGGAAGAACTTGCTACATTAAAGCAATGGATTGTGAGCGATCGCTGCCGACTAGTCACTTTAATCGGCATGGGTGGGATTGGTAAAACTGCTTTGTCTGTAAAATTAGCACAACTGCTACAAGATCAATTTGAGTACCTGATTTGGCGCAGTCTCCGTAATGCTCCACCAATCAAAGAGCTGTTGACCGATCTGCAACGCTTTTTTTCTAAACAGCAGGAAACTGTTCTGCCAGAAAGCTTAGACAGTCAAATCTCTCGACTCATGGAATATCTACGTTCTTCACGCTGTTTGTTAGTGCTAGATAATGCTGAGTCAATTTTATGTAGTGACGAACGTGCAGGAGCATATCGACAAGGATATGAAGGATATGGGCAACTGCTAAGATGCTTGGGAGAGACTAACCATCGGGAGCATCCCAATTTGGCAGAAACACATTATTCGCGATGCTATCTCGCGAA
>CALMVQ010000210.1 GCA_937873135.1 uncultured Scytonema sp.
AGAATCAAACTCAAGCGTCTTTACCCATCAATTCAGTCTTGACAGCCTACTAGTAGGAATACTCTCGGGGGTGGCGAAGGGCGCTTTTGAGATGAGCGTGACTTCGCCTTTACCGTTAAACACCCAGCCAGTTGCAGGCACAATTGCTATAGGTTGTGGTTTGGGTTTAGTCGCGTGTATCTTGCTTTGATGTTGTTTTACTGTGGTCACTGGTAAGCGAGTGTCTGTCCAAACGACATCAGTGGTTAGGGGTTCATCGGGGCCTTGTGGTAAGCCGCCACGTCCAGTGATGGTAAAGCTACTACGACCGGCTATTTCATTAAAGGCAGCACAGCTAGAGGAAACTAGCCTTGGAGCAACTTCGGTAACTGTGGGTAGGGTAACTAAACCACGACTGGGGTCTATATCTGGGGTTTTAAATTGTATAGTTCCTTGCACCCCACTTTGCGAACTGGCAGTGATATCACTTAGGGAAGTTTGGCGGGGACGAGCCTCAATGCCATAAATGCCTTGTGCTGTAATGTCAATTTTACCTCCAGAGCCAGCGAAGGCATTGGCGGTGATGTCGCTATTTTCACTAGGGACAGCAATAATGAAACCATTAGGAGCATTAATTGTGATATTACCGCCTTTACCTGCTCCTTGGGCAAGACCAGCTGTTGCAGAAATATTACCACCCCGCCGCAACAGTAGTAGGTTGGTGTTTAGGTTGATGTTGCCGCCATCAGTTGCAGAAGATTCGGCATTAATCGTACCCTTGTCTGCGACACTGAGACGCGGGGAATTGACGATGAGATTTCCTGCTTGTCCTTCCCCTAAGCTGCGAACGGATAGATTGCTTCGGAAGCGATTGTCATTTGAGGAGCCGATGACTTCAACAGAATCAAGAGCGTTAATGGTCAGATTCCCACCTCGCCCCGTGCTACCTGACGCTGTGCTAGCTTCAACTACTCCACCATTACGGAGGCTTAAGCGTTGGGTGTTTACTGTCAAATCTCCGGCATTGCCAGAGCTAGTTGTCGATATTAACCCACCTGTGTTGAAAAGTTCAATTTGATTCGCTTGAATGGTTAAGTTTCCAGCGTCACCTCTGCCCAAAGTGCCGGATGATACTTCTGCACCGTCACCTACAATCAGGCGATCGCTAATAATGCTCAGACTGCCACCATTGCCCCTGGCTTTCCTTTGAACTGCGGTTGTTATGAAAGTATTTTCTCCCCTCAAATCAATTAGATCCGCACGAATCGCGATGTTTCCAGCGTTGCCTTGATTAAAGGTAGATGCAGAGATTTGTCCACTGTTGCTCAGGTTCAAGCGTCCGGTTTCAACGCTGATATTACCACCCGAACCGATACCTCCTGTTTGCAAGTCGGCAAATAAACCAGATGGTGCAAATGAACCATCGGTTCGTCTTCCACCACCGAAACCTGTAATATCAATCGAGTCGGTAGCACGAACTACTAAATTTCCCCCTTGTCCTCGTCCTAAGAATACTGATGTACTCACGTCTGCGCCATTACTTAGCCGCAATCGTTCGGTGTCAATGGTAATCGTGCCACCCCGCACATTTGCATCGCTACCCTGTACTTCCGAATTTAACTCACTGAGAAAAAACAGTCCACCGACTGGTGACTGAAATTGTTCCGGTAACTGCGATCTTCCGAGCATTGATGGCAATATCGCCGCCATTTCCCGTAGCTAAATTGCGACTGTTTGAAAAAATCTGGCTGCCATTGGCAAGAGTCACTGCATCACTGGCTTGAATTTGAATATCACCTGCCTTCGTTGCCCCTTGCGTAACAGTCCCGATTCCAGAACTATTATCCAAACCAAGCTCTGTGGCATTAATTGAAATCGAGCCACCATTTTGGTTGGATTGAAATCAAACCATAAATCCTCGACCAGAGGTTCTTGAGTTCAGTAAATGCGGTGTTCATAGTTATTTCTCATCTGATTGACTCTTTTATTACACCCTAAAAATTTATAGCATTATGCCCTCTCATCAGTCGCGATCAGGATAGGCGAAATCTTAATCGGCAATTTTACGATTCAGGGCAATCGCTCTTTCACTGGTCTGTGCTTAACAAAAATTTACAAGTTTTCCTATTTGGCAGTGATTTTACGTATGTCTAACGAAATAATGCGATCCGCCGCAAGGCGGCAGCGCTTCGCTATCGCACAACTGCCAAAAAATCTATGAAAGAAGTTCGACTCTGGTTTACTCCAGATTTTCTGGTGATTCACAAAGGGGAACTACACTGGTTTAAGCGTAGATAAAAACTTTCGACATATTGGGGTATTTACTTGCTGATCAATAAAATCTTTATGTAAAGCAATCTCTAACACATAAGTTGTCCTAATACCGTCTAACTTGATAGAGATAGTTCCTCCACAACTACTATTGTTTATGCGCCCTTTGGCAGGTAAAGTATTTAAATGTGTAGGTTCTGAGCTAGGGATACTAGCAGAACATTGTTTGGATAACTGAGTACATAAAATATGAGCATTTGGGACGGAAGAAACCACTCCATCTATTATTTCTTCACGGGGATTATTGAAGCGATTGCGATCATTAGAGAATATTATCAGCTTGGGTTTAATAAAATTACATAATTGCTGAGCAAATGTTTTGCTATCTCCACCACCAGGTTTTCCGCCATGATGAGGAAAAGCAAGTATGTCAGCACTGATATCACTTGTTTCCTGAATCAGATTATCAAATCCTACTTTGTCAATATCTGCTGCTAGTATAGCCACTCTGTGAAAATCGTGAACTATACCGATAACCGCTGATATTGAGTTAGAAGTTAATCGTCTTCTTTGTAAATCTGTTCCTCCAGCACCACCTAAAATTAATTCAGGTGTTGGTGCAAGCACTTCTATATTAACTGAACCAATATTTAAACTGCCTGTTTTTGTTGTTGTCAATTCTGATGAAACGTTAGTTCCAAAACGTTGACGTGCATCTTTTAAAGCACTACGTAAATATAACCAAATGTCACTACTCTTAATTGCATCAGGGTTTATATGTACGTTGTGAATTTTGATCTCTTCATTTGCGAGTAAGTCAATCATACCTCCAATATGATCTGCATCAGAGTGGGAAATGAGGATATGTAAAATTTCTTTAATAGATAGATGCTCAAGAGTTTCTGCCAAAGTACCCCCAGGTGGACAGTCAATAACGATGACATCATTTGTATCTCTGATTAACGCACAATTTCCATGTCCAACATCTAAAATAATCAGTTCAGGCGAGTCCATCATCTTCATCTGGTTCAGGTGCTAATTCAAAATTTTCAAAATACAGATCATCAGATTTTTCTGCTCCTGTGTTTACGTAAGCAAATAAACGGATATTTGGTTTTAATACAACTCTAATATTGTCTGTCATCAGAGAAGCTGGAAAACGAACAGCCTTATGGGGATTCCAAGCTGGAACAAACGCATCTACAACACGTTCATGAGATTCTTCATCAATATGAATAATCCTAACTATCGTTCTACGAGGTTTTCTAGTACTCGGTATTTTCCCAGAAAGTTCTAAGGTACAATCTTCTATTCCCTTAGCAATGCTTGCAGCATCGGCTTCTTCTCTACTCAGTAGTACAGGTATTTTATGTCTCCATTTTCTAATCGAAAAAGATGTATCCATTTCTGTATACTGAGTTATTAACAATGATGGAAATTTCCAATCGTATAGATTTGCAACTAACTCAGCTCCAGAAAAGTTAGCAAATCCAGAATTCATCAATCGGTGATCACACACAGCAGCTTGAGCATTTTCTCTAATAAGTAATACCAAATCATTCACATTGTGAAACTGTTTATTTTTTAAGAAAAATGGTTCATAGCCTGCTTCTTCTACTTCCCAAGCTGTTACATCAGCTAGGTTTTTATCATCATCAATTATAGCTATTTTTAGATCATTTAAAGCTTGTGTTATAGTCATAAAAGTTACTCTCTAATAAGTGGTAATTCTACAATAAATTCTGCTCCACCTAATTTACCCTTTGGAATCGCATTTACTGAGCCTCCCAGATCAGTTACAGAATCTCTGACAATGGTCAATCCTAAACCTGTACCACCTTCCCTAGTAGTTTTACCAGGTAGCCAAATTTCGTCTACTTTTATATTATGAATTCCTAACCCGTTATCTAAAACTTTAATTTTTAAATGACTGCCTTCAATTTCAGTTCTGATAATTACTTTACGTTCTTCTATGCGTCCACCTTCAACATTAAAAGCATTGATAGCATTTGTCAAAAGATTTGTAATAATTGCTTCTAACAAAGCATCACTTCCATAAATACAAGGCTGACCATCAACTTTCTGTTGTATAACTTCAATTTTACCTTCCTCAAAAAAACTTTGAAAAAGAGTAACCATCTCATCAATGATACTATGAATATTTACAACACCTGCACGACGTTTTTCTCGTTTCAAAAGATGCAGTGGAAAATTTGAAAAGCGCTGCAAGGATTTACTTACTTCATAAAGCTTTGCTACTGGTTGTTCTAAATATTGTTCATATTTTTCTAACAAAATTTCTTTACCCTTTTTTTCGATTCTCTTAGCTATTTTTTCAATTGAAGTCACTGGTTTGCCAGATTCATGAGCGAAAACTGCTGCGGTTGTTCCTGCTGTAGCCAAACTGCGATAAAGCTGAAGGTCTTCACGTAATACCTTAGTTTCACGTTCTGTTACAATTTCATATTGCTGAACAGCCCCTCGGACTTTAGGGCGAGATTCTTGAGGCACTTCTGTTTCAATAACTTCTTCGATTCTTGCTTTAGCTTCTGTAATATCACGAGGAACTTGTTTCTTAACCCTTTCTCTTTGCATTTCAGTGACTTTAAGCCTTTCTTTAGCCATCCACTCCAACACATCAATTCCGAAGCGTTTTAACTCTAAAAAAGCTACATTTTCAATGAAGCCAAGCCTATCAGTTTTCTGAAGTAACATATCGTCAGGATCACTAACAATCACTCTACCAATAACTGTTTTTGTTGAAGGACGTACCTCTGGATTCCTCGCTCGTGCATAATTTAAGTTCAACCAATCATCGTCTGGATCGCCATAGGGTTTTACCCGCAGCCCTCGATGGTATAGACGAATATTCCCAGCTTGGGCAAGCCATTCTCTAACTTGTTTGACAGAGACAGAAGTATTTCTAGCTGAAAAACTTTGAGGATTTAGCAAGAATACCCATAATTCAAATTCTGTTGGAGGTGTTTTGTAAGGCTCTTCAGAAGTTTCCTGAGAAAGATCACTATGCTCTGCATGAAAAATTACGTTTCCCTGCCAGTCTAGCAAACTTGCTTTAGCAATGCCATCTTCATTTATATAAGCTTTCAAATGATATTCAGCATCACTAAAGTAAGCATTATTAACTTTTTTTTCAATCTCATAAAATTCTGGAGCAATAAGTTGAAGACGGAACCCAGCGTGATTATTAAATGGATCTGCTAACAATAAAAGCTCTCTAGCTAGTCTTTGGATATCGCGCTTAATGAATATATTTTTAAGATTGCTAACTATAATGTCAGTCCCATACTGCTTATCTGTACTACTTTTTTGGACATCAAAAGGAACATCTTCTACTACATCAGCTTCCTGAAAATCATCCCAATTAATCGTTAAAGAATATTCAATTCCTGGTTCATCTTTAGGTCTAGTTTTCAAAATTACTTGAGAACCCATCTGTAGAGCGGCTAACCTACCTAATCCTTTATTACCTACAGGTAAGCGACCTAATTTAGTAACTTCACGGTTAGCCTTTTTCGAGCGGCCTAGCACCAGCCATCCTTCGCTAATGGCATCTTTATCCATACCAACACCGTTATCTGAAATAATAATCGAGCCACCTATGGCACTAGTTTTGATAAGTTCTACTGTGCATTCAGTAGCATCAGCATCATAAGAGTTCTTAACCAATTCGATGATTCCTTGATCTGGATTTGGAACGAGTTCTTCTCCCAGCCTTTGCAGAATTTTTGGTGAAAACTTAAAATGCATCATTATTTAGCTACAATCTTAATAATTTTTACTTGATTATAGCGGTTCTCGTTTGAGTCACAAACAAAATGCCCTCACCCCACCCTTGACGGGCACCCCACTCCCAAGTTTGGGAGTGGGGCACCTAGAGAAGGTGAAAGTGTATGAGATACAACTGAGAACCGCTCTATGTAACGGTTATGGTCTTAATATTTTCCAGGCAATGGTATTATGGGACCGACTAACACGCTACTGATAGCAACGAGTCAGATTCTAATTTTTATTACAATTACTACAACACTTGCCAGTTGTAGCTCTATAGCTAGAGGGATTAGGAAAGGCTTGGCTGGGGAAGTTAGTGAGGGAGCAACTAAGCTTGTTATCGAGTATGATAGTCTATATCTACCGTTTGATTATCACTATTCAATATTGTCTATACTGTCGGCAAAATTCACTTGCTCGTAAAGGTCGCTAAGTTGAATTTGAAAATCAATCGTTTGCAGTGATAAAGTAGCTGATTCGCCTTCTATCTCAGTAAATAACCATTGACTATCAGCAGTTTTCACATACTGCATGACATGATACTGATATTGGTCAATTAAAATATATTCCTTGAATTCTGGGATAGAACGATAGTAGAGAAACTTATCTCCTTGGTCATAGTTTTTAGTAGATTTAGACAAAACTTCGGCAATTAAACAAGGATTCATTACTGTCGTTGTATTCATTCCCGTATAGACTGGTTGTCCCTGAATTACCATTACATCAGGATAAGTGTGCTGGCGATAACGGGGTAGCCATAAGCGCACGTCAGCCATATAAACTCGATAGTTCTGCCCTTTTAGAGCAAATTTTAAGTTGGCATAAAAGTTTCCAGCAATTTCATTATGATTTGTTGTTCCTCCAGTCATCAGTACGATTTCTCCATCGCGGTATTCACTTTTATATTCGGCTTTTTCCTCAAATTCTAAATATTCTTCAGGTGTGTAGTAGTGTTTTTGTGTTTGTATTTGCATAAATAGACAATCTTTTGTGCTGTTAAGATTTTTTGAACGCAAACGTGATCATGTTCAATTTTCACGCTTTGGTTTCCATCTTAATCGTACCGGGATTTAGCAACATTAACTTCCACCAATTCAATCAGTGGTGACGGACAACTGGGATTCAACTTTACTGCCAATCGAATTGGTCATTCCAAATCACTTGCGAACTGTTGCAACAAAGAAGACGGCGTTTCCGATGATGCCACCTGCAATCGTGGCTCTAAAGTTGGTTACTGCGCCAGTCGTTCCAGCAACTGCAACCGATACCGTAAAGGTATGAAAAAGCTGATTGAAGAGCGTTATCGACCACAAATTAAACTGGTACAGACTCTGTAACAGACTACTAAGGGAGTTCTAGATTAAGGGAGTAAGCATCAAAAAACACATATGACAGTTTTCAACGGTAATACCCAAGCAACAACTTTTAAGGTAGACGAGATCATTTACGTAAACGGCTATACATACAAAGTATTGGTGTTTAAGACCCTTGAAGAGATCCGAGCTACTCGCCCCAGCATTGCACGAGAGTTAGCTAAGCAAGACGCTATAGGCAACCTCCTTTTGCAAGATCTCCAAGACGCAAGCAGTCGGCAGTGGTCTAATGTTTATGCTAATCGAATAGGGATACATTACTCCAGACCTATGGCACTTTGCTAGCGGATGAAGGAATAGTTCGATTGGTTATTGATAATGATTATGTTCAATTTAACTTTGCGCTGCTTCTTGTTGAATGATGATTAGGACGAAAGCGCGATCGCGCTTGTTGAAGTACTTATACACTTTTAAGTAAAAAATAGAGCATCTGTAGTGTTTTACCCAGATCGTCATTATAGCAGTTACCGTTTGAGTCATATACGCTCATGCCCTCATGATCGCCCTTGACCGTATTGGCTCTTGAGCAGGGAGTAGGGGGCACTTAGAGGATTTAAAATT
>CALMVQ010000211.1 GCA_937873135.1 uncultured Scytonema sp.
TTTTTTAAGAATATTGAAATAATCACAAAATCAATTATTTACACAAAAACTACGATTTTAGATCCTCAGGCGACAAAGTTTGTTGGTAAATTTCTGCAATTATTTTGGCGATTGATATTCGTGCTGATTTTTTAGAGAGGAGAATTTGTGAGTGCTATTTCAATTGCTTGATTATAACTTAGCATAGATTTTGTCACAAAATCTGATTTTAATTCTTGACTCTCTCGATTTGATTGTGTGATTATTTCATTTTTCGTAGTCTTTGATTTCGTCACCACATCACATTCTTCAAATTTTGATTCTGTATCAAATTCAATAGTCTCCCCAGAATCAATTCTATGAGCTACTTCGATCACTCTTGATACGATCGCCCTCGGCACACGGATCTAACCAGTGTCTTTATTTTTCCACTTTGACTTCCTGCCTGCATTTTCACGTGAAATCTGCCGGGGGAAGTTTCCAAGGCGCGAGTTTCACGTCTTCCCCCTCTCCTGTCGCGTTTCAACAATTTTTTAGTACTCATTCCCGTCATGAATTCGTCACGAATTCATCATACTCCCAAACAGTACTATTCACGTCTATTCTCATTTATTGAATCTTATTCACATTTAGGAAAGCCACCCTGTATTGCTAGAAAGTTTACTCTGTCTAGTTTTCAGTCTTTTTATTACGTCGAACTCAGGTCAATTGTAAAAAACCTACACCTGTGAGCCCCTAGCCCAAGTTTGGGAGAGGGGTGCCCGTTAGGGCGGAGTGAGCGCGAGAGTCGATGAGACACACAACACCAAAAGCGCTATAGTAGTCTGCCAAGGCAACTTTACGGGGTTAATACCGCTTCCGTTTAGTGAGATCGTGCCAACAACATTAATGTTGAAAGCAGGTGATCAATTCCTTAAGGTAACGAGTGAGCTTCACTGCTCATTTCACCCCGTTACTCTGAATCATTGTCATTTGGCAGAGCATTGGCTGAGTTTTCAGGTTGCAGTATCAACACATCTTCATAGATCAGATTGACCGAAATGGTCAAACCCACGCTCATCAGCTCAATATCATCGCCTTCGGTATAGGGAATAAACGTCCACTCCCCCGATTTACTCCGCCGAAAGAGATCCACGGACTTAGTTTCAGATCCGACCAGAACATACTCAAGCAAACTATCCAAACGGCGGTAGAGGGCAAATTTCCCTCCTCGATCATAAGCTTCAGTGCTGGGAGACAAGACTTCAATAATCAAGCAGGGATAACGAGAGAATTGTTGAGCAGTGCGGTCTCGATCATCGCAGGTGACGCTGACATCAGGATAAACAAAGGGACCCTTCTCTGTAATTCCAACCTTTGCATCTGAGTTCCTCACCTTGCAGCGTAAGAGTAGAGGTTGTCGCAGCGCACTGGCAACATTCAGAGCAATGTCAGCATGGGGCAACGATCCACCCGTCATCGCGAAGACTTGCCCATCAAAATACTCATAGCGTAGATCTTGCTGGGCTTCCCACTCAAAATATTCCTGTGGGGTCAGGCGGGGAAGTTCATGGGTAGCTTGCATGAGCAAAACTCCAAGGAAAGGACGTTGCATCTTCCATTTTCATTGTAGGCGTCACCGTGCCAATCCGGGGATTTTGTACGCGCTCGAAATTCTCAAGAGTCTGGAACGACGATTTTTCGTTCAAAATAGATCAAAGCTTGCAGCAGAATCATGGTTCTCTGATCAATTTTTGGTCAGAAAGTACTTGATAAAAAGCTTACCCCTTGAAAGTTTCAAGCAATCGCGTACAAGTTTCTGTCTTTTATTACTTAATAGTAATAAATCAATACAATCATAAATATTTTTTGGCTTTTTTTTTGAAACAGTGATACAGATTTTTGGTTTTTGAATAAAGCTCAAATACGGCTCTGCACATTCGTGTACACCCGTTCCACTTCTCATTTTTAGCAATGGTACTTGGATAATCAAGCTCTGTTTCAAGATTAGTGACTATAGTCACCTTAACTAATGACTATAGTAACTTAACTATAGCTAGTAATAATCACTAAAATTTCAAAATACAGTTGGTCACTGAAGTGAGAAATAGCAATAGATTTGAATCTGTATCAAATTGATGCAGATTTTTTATTTTCTAATCAAGGGCTGTTATCTGATTAGTGACTATAGTCACCTAAATTAGTGACTATAGTTACTTAACTATAGCTAGCAATAATCAATAAAATTGCAAAATGCGCTTAAATCACTCTTCGCAGAACATAGTACAGTTCTTAATCTGTATCGCTCTTGATACAGATTTTTCGTTTCTGAACAAAGTCAACTAAAGGTAGATTATCTTCTCTTCAGGATTAACTGTCCTCTTTACTACAAAGCTGTTGATACTTGACGATGACTTAGATTCAGGAAGGATTTCATTATGAGTGCCTTTTGACTTTTTACTTTTGCCTTGTTGCACTAGTAATGTACCCATCCGTTGTTTCAAACTTTCTTTACTTTATGAGTAAGCAGTACATGCGTAAATGAGGATAAGTTAAGGAAATTTATGGATCAACAGAACGAATTACCGATGCGAGGAGCGGAGTGAGAATAATCCCGATTTTTTCCACGGGACTTTGTGGTCGATTTCCATCAAATCTCTGTGGGAGAAAAATCAATCACTCCCGCTGTTTACCATTCGCGAATTTGTCGGCGAATGGTGGGAATGTCACGAATTGACTGCTAGAACCCAGTAATTCCATTATCTCCGGGTGCTGGAATGCCATCGACAGTTCCTATAGACCTCAGACTGCCATCGTCATTCACTTGGAAGCTACTGATAGTACAAACAGCAGAATTGAGGACGTACAAATAACGACTCTTGGAGCAGCTCGCTCTATACTCTCCTGGAGTAATGCCTATTCATCTCAAATTTCCGCTCAAGAGTACGTGTTATTGCGTAAAATATATGTTATTATAAATCATGCTTGTCTATTGTAATATTTTTCGTTGCTCAATAATTAATAAATATGTTCTGTAAGTAAGAGTTTTAACTATGTTTTCTATCCTACTCGACTGTAAGTACTTAATATATAGCAGTTCTAAATAAATAATTCGGGAATTCCATTAAAGCTATGAGAATTGCCTTCTTTGTCGGAGATTTTCCCATTCTCTCAAAAACTTTTATTATAAATCAAATTACGGGTTTAATTTCTCGCGGACACGAAGTTGATATTTACGGTTACCAACCGAATGAAATATCTAAAATGCATTTAGATGTAGAAAAATATCAAATATTTGCTCGCACTCACTATGTACCCACAATTCCTAAAAATTACTTTTGGCGCTTTCTTAAAGGTATAATTTTAATATTTGCCAACTTTTATAAAGCACCTTTCGTATTACTGCGAAGTCTCAACTTTTTTAAGTATGGCAGGCAAGCGGCTTCTTTAAACTTACTGTACGGAACCATACCACTGCTCAAGTCTCAACCCTACGATATCATCCACTGTCAGTTTGGGATGTACGGTAATGCAGGTATGATTTTTCGAGAGATTGGTGCTATCAAAGGAAAGTTAATAACTTCATTTCGAGGTTACGATATTAGTCTGTATATCAAACAGTATGGAAAACACCTATACGACAAATTATTTAGTAGAGGAGATTTTTTTATTGCCAACTGTAACTTTTTTAGACAACGAGCGATCGCTCTTGGTTGTGATGAACAAAAAATTCTTGTACATGGTTCGGGAATAGATTGCGAGCGATTTCGCTATCAAGTACGCCATCTCGATCCTCACAGCATAATCCGCATTACTACTACAGGTCGTCTGATTGAAAAAAAAGGTATAGAATACGGCATCCGTGCTGTGGCAAAGCTAGCATTAATCTACCCAAATATTGAGTATCATATTGTAGGCGATGGACATTTGAAAGAAGAATTACAGCAACTCATTCAGGAACTAAATATTTCTGATAAAGTTAAGCTACTTGGTAGTAAAAACCAACAGGAAATTATTGAAATTCTCGACAACTCACATATTTTTATTGCTCCTTGCGTGACAGGTTTTGACGGAAATCAAGATGCCCCAGTCAATACATTAAAAGAAGCGATGGCGATGGGTTTGCCCGTCATCAGCACTCTTCACGGTGGTATTCCCGAATTGGTGGAAGATGGTATTTCTGGTTTTCTTGTCCCAGAGAGAGATGTAGATGCTTTAACCCAGAAGTTGAGTTACCTCATCGAACATCCAGAATGGGAAAAAATGGGTAGAGCAGGGCGTGCTTATGTAGAAGCACATTACGAGATCAACAAACTAAATGATGAGTTAGTGGAAATTTATCAGCAAGTCGCTTTGGAGTTCACAGTTGAGCCAACACCTAACAATAAATTTTATGAATTCTGTTGAAATGACTCCGCAAGTTACGATTGTTGTTGTCCCACGGGAACGTTTTAGCTGCACCCGTGAATCTCTTGAAAGTATATACGAACATGAGTCGTATCCTTTTAAATTAATCTACGTAGATGGTGGTTCGCCATCACATATTAAAAATTATCTGGCAAATAAAGCCATTGAAAAGCAATTTCAACTCATTCGTACTGATGATTACCTATCTCCAAATCACGCTCGAAACATTGGTTTGTGTCAAACGAACAGCAAGTATGTCGTTTTCATTGATAACGATGTAGTTGTTACTCCAGATTGGTTGAAATCTTTGGTAGAATGCGCTGAGGACACTGGTGCTACTATTGTTAGTCCGTTGATTTGCCAAGGTACACCCCTACATGAAGAAGTTCACTGTGCAGGTGGAGAATGTGGGGTTGTAGTTGAAGACTCACCTATAAGGCAGACACAGCAAGGTTTTGATGAGCAATCAAACGCACAGGATATGACAGTGAGACGGCGGATAATTGAGAAAATTTATAAACAAGGGCAGCGAGTTGTAGATGTGCGCTCGCAACTGCAACGACAAAAAACAGGGTTAGCAGAGTTCCACTGCATGATAGTACGTACAGAGATATTTCAGCAAATTGGTTTTCTTGATGAAGCATTGCTAAACACAAAAGAACACGTAGATTTGTGCATGTTGGTATCTGAGGTAGGCGGTACAATCTATCTGGAACCTAAATCTCTCGTAACTTATGTAACCGGAACACCACTGAAATGGACAGACATCCATTACTATATGCTGCGATGGAGCGATGCATGGGAACGAGCAAGCCTCGAGCATTTACGTAAAAAGTGGAACCTGACGGAGGATGAGTACTTTAAAAACAAGTACAAAAGGTTGGGATGGCGACGAAATATGACAATTATTCATCCCCTCACCCGTAACTTATTCTTAGGAAAACTTGCCTCTCGGGTGGCAGGAAAAATCCTGCGTCTTATAGATAAGCAGCTAAACCGCTATCTGACAACCATCTATGCCAACAGACATTTACAAATTAGGGAAAATCTCACCCCAACACAACTGGAAAAATCTGCGCTCGCCGCATTATCAAAGTAGAGTATTTTTCTTTTAGGACTTACGCAAAAGTTGCCAAAAGGCTTAATTTATTGAAGCGCCAAGACGAGGACATTTGCGTGCGGGGGTTCCCCCCGCCCTTGCAATATGTCCGTTGCCAAGAATGAGTAGAGTTTGCTTCAGAAGGCAGAAGGCAGAGGGCAGAGGGCAGAAGGAACCCACACTTAAAAGTGTGAGATTGAAATAAGGACGCCGTTTTTCCTCGCGCTATGCGTCTCGAAAAACATCTTTTTTTAAACTGGGCTTTAAACCCAGAACTAAAGTTTTTTTTAAGAGGACAGGAAGCAGAATGCCTTCTGCCTTCTGCCTCCTGCCCTCTGCCTTTCTTTGTAAGTCCTATCTTTATACCCTGCATTTTGCTCCGCGAAAATCAGATTTTGACCGATGACTGTCACTGTTAACGGTTAATATAGCAGTCCTAAATCATGGGTGAGAATCTCTCTTGTGTTCACAAATCATTTAGGATAAAAGTTTTGAAGCCAAAAAATAATTCAAACTCCCGTCTCCCTGAAGTAATTTATACACCTGAAAGTAAACTCAGGCATCCTATTCAATTATTTAAACAAATGTGGCGAGACTTGCTAGCTTCTCGCGAACTAGCCATGACACTTATGTTACGGGATCTTAGCGCTCAGTACCGTCAGTCAATTTTAGGAATCTTCTGGGCTTTTTTACCGCCCATTGTTATGGCGACTGGATTTACACTTGCCAAAAATGGCAATATGATTCATTTCGGGGTAACAGACTTACCTTATCCGGCTTACATCATGTTTAACACAGCGCTTTGGCAGACTTTTGTCGAAGCATTAAATGGCCCAGTGCAAGCGGTGACGCTGGCAAAACCAATGCTTGCGAGAGTCAACTTTCCCCGAGAAGCGCTAATTTTAGCTAAGTTAGGCGAAGTCTTTTTTAACTTTGCGATCAAGCTGATTTTAATAGTAGCGTTATTTATCTGGTTTCGTGTCTCTGTGAGTTGGACAGTAATTTTAGTGCCAGTAGCAGTGATTCACTTAGTGTTACTGGGCACATTAATCGGCGTTTTATTAGCTCCTTTAGGGATGTTGTATCAAGATGTCTCTAGAGGGCTAACTCTATTTACAGGGTTTTGGCTGTTCCTAACTCCTGTCGTTTATCCACTACCTGCTCACGGGACTTTTAGCTTTTTAGTCAAACTGAACCCTGTGACTCCTTTACTAATCACAATCAAAGAATTAGCAACAACAGGAGTTGTCTCAGAGCCTGGGCGATTTTGGGTAGTTAGTGTCATGACTCTAGTTGGCTTATTGCTTACCTGGATTGCATTCCGTCTTGCTATGCCTTTTGTCGTTGAAAGAGTGAGTTCGTAATTGTGGTAATATGCTTGCTTACATTTTTTTGAAGACGGTCATTTATCTTTTGTCCTTAGGGTTTTTCTGACCAATGATAGATGACAAATAAAAATATATAAGGTTTATAAGTGAGTAGTTTATTTTAAAATGTAACACCTGATGAATCATTTGAAAGTAAAAGAAATTTTTGTTCCACCTGAAGAAACTGAAGTCCTTGTCTCAGTTAACAATGTTTCTAAAAAATTTTGTAGAGACTTAAAACAATCTTTATTATACGGTGTTCAAGACATTGGTACAGAACTCATAGGAGGCGATCGCAAAAGCAATACTCTGCGTCCAAAAGAGTTTTGGGCGCTCAAGGATATAAACTTTCAACTAAGGCGGGGAGAAGCCTTAGGGTTAGTAGGATCTAATGGAGCCGGAAAAAGTACACTGCTACGCCTGATTAGTGGTTTGATTAAACCTGATACTGGAAGCGTGATGGTTAGGGGTAGAGTAGCTCCATTAATTGCATTGGGAGCCGGGTTTAATCCCATCCTCACTGGAAGAGAGAATATTTATGCCAATATGTCAATTCTCGGTTTATCCAAGAAAGAAATTGAAAACAGAATTCAAGATACAATCGATTTTGCTGGAATTGCCGATGCTCTTGATGCACCCGTGCAAACTTACAGTTCTGGCATGGCGGCTCGATTAGGATTTGCTTGTGCAGTTTATATAGAACCAGATATTTTACTTATCGATGAAGTGTTGGCTGTTGGAGATATAAATTTTAGATTAAAATGCTATCAGAGATTAGCAAAATTGCGAGAACAGGGTACAGCTTTTATCTTAGTTTCTCACAATCCACACGTCGTATTAAATGTATGCGAATTTTCTATTTATCTGGCAAAAGGTAATTTGATAAAAGCAGGAACCACAGAAGAAGTTATTCATAAATATGAAGAAGATATCTCTTTTGGGGAAACAGAAACACCTACGGGAGTCATGCATTTACCAGCAAAACAAAAGAGTGAAAGTTTAGGTGTCGATATTGTTTCCCTTTGTTTTAAAGATGAGCTAGGAAATTTACTTGCAGCCCCTTTTTGCGGTGAAGCTGCTTATTTGTGCGTGGAATGCAAGGCTGATAAGAAGATTGATCATGCGAATTTAGGTGTATTGATTACGGCTTTATCCGGACAATACGAGCGAGTTTTGTATATAAGTTCTACAAGTGACAATGAACCATTAAAGATACTTCCTGGTAAAGTGGAAATCCAGATGCAAATGCCTTACTGTTGTCTGTTACCTGGTGTATACAGCGCTAAGATATATATAAAAGAGGGTGTATGTTCCTTTGATATTGTTGAATCTTTTAGATTTGCAGTTAAATATAGCAAAATTATTAGTCAATCTTTGTTTTATCAACCCCGAAAATGGAAAGTGATTAGTCAGGATATTTAAAGAATTTGTATCCCACTTATTTTCTACTCAGAAATAACACAAAATACAGTTATCATAATTTAGAACAAAGTTATGCTAGATATGATAAATCAGAAAAAATATTTACTTTTTTAGTAAATATTTGATAACCTGATTAAGGCTGAAAATTTAATCTACCAAAAGAAACTTGCGATTCATCCTTATGCGTTCTGTGTTCTGCCTTGTGTGTTTTGCTTCAAAAATAATTAGGTACAAAAATGCAATTTGTTTCGGTAATCATACCCTGTTTTAATGCAGAAAAATGGTTGGCAGAAGCAATTGATAGCTGCTTGCAACAGACTTACCCAAATATTGAAATTATTGTCATTGATGATGGCTCTACAGATAATTCTTTAGAAATTATTAAGAGTTATGGAAATCTCATATCCTGGGAAAGTTTTCCTCATAAAGGAGGTAACTACGCTAGAAACAGAGCTTTTGCTTTATCAAAAGGAAAATATATTCAGTATTTAGATGCTGATGATTACATTTTACCTGAGAAAATAGAAAGACAAGTTCAATTCCTAGAAGAAACGGGAGCAGATGTAGTTTATGGAGATTGGAGATTTCGACGACATTTACCCAATGGAAAAAGCTTCTTGGATGAAATCAAAATTGCGGGATCGCAAGCAGATATTCTTGAGTCTTTACTAGCAAATTGGTGGACTGCTCTTGCTTCTTTGCTTTATAAAAGAACTGCCGTAGAAAGTAGTCCTAAATGGGATGAAAATTTACCAGCTGCACAAGATAGAGATTTTTTCATATCGGTAGTTATGAATGGTGCTAAAGTTCTCTATCAACCAGGCTGTTATGCAATTTACAGACGTTATGGTAATGTGACAGTCTCTACTGTTTGTAAACCTCGTTGGATCAAAAGTCATTGTGTCGTTTTAGATAGAGCCGAAAAAAAATTACTACGTTTAAATAAATTTTTTCCCAACTATCGTCGTGCTTTAGCTATGTCCTATTTTTACCTTGCTAGATATTCTTTGTCTATCCAATATTCACAATATTTAAAACTTCTGGAAAAAGCTTTAATTTTATTTCCAGAGTTTAAGGCAAAGAGTAAAAATCTCGCTTATAAAATAACTCAAGAGATTTTAGGGTTTCGTAAAACTGAAAGAATTGCCAGTTATATTTTGCGAGCCTCAAGGTTTATCGATTCAATCTTGAGGCGCTTTGCCACCGGAAAGGACAATTCGGCGTAACATTGTTATAGGGAGATGGAAAGTGACGAGTGCTTCTTCTTAACAACCAACTACCTGCAATTTTCAGCTTTACTGTAGGAAATACTGATGAACCGTTCTAAAATAGTTGCCATTTTTACAGGCGCAATTTCTATAATCTTAGCGATCGCCTACCTTATCCTCGTTCAATTATTGGACTTTCGAGGCGAAATGAAACCTGCCCCCGTCAGCCAATTGCAGCATTCAGCCATTGTTGCACAGTTTCCAGGCGTATTACATTAGGGGCGAACAACTGTTCATCCCTACTACATGTACCATTACAATCACGCAAATCCCTATAAGGGAAATTGAGCCAACACCGCGCTCTAAAGAGACGCGGATTCAGGCTGAAAGTTGGCGGTGTAGGTGAGACTATGTTGAGAATACTGTCAGTGACTTGCTCGGAAACTTTAGGAGCGAGTGCCCGTGTGGCGTCGTAAATATCAGAGACGCGATCAAATGAAACAGTTGCTGATTGAATAGAAGATTGGGATGATGGCAGGGTCATATTGTTCTCCTACTAAGTTTAATGCTACAGGAGGTGCGATCGCTCTGGCGCGGGGTTAGTCATGAGAATCTCTCAGGCGTCCCCATATTAAAATACGCTTGTACGGGAAAAAGAACGGACGCTCATCGTCCAAGTACTTCATCAACTTTTCCCGATACCTGGAGACAAACCGCTCGTAAGTCTCTACATCCAGTCGTTGCTCATATGTAGTAAGCAGTGTACCACGATACCACTCTATAACGGCTTCTGGTGATGGCAACAAATGCCCGTAAATCTGAAGTTTCACTTCCTGCTCCACAAACCCCAACTTATAAAGCAGCCTTGCATAGTCCTCTGGCTTCAGTACCTCCAAACGTCGCACATATCCTCCCAGTTCTTTGCTAAACTCTTGAGCTGTCTCTACTGATATGATATGCACTGGTTCTGAGTCCATCGCTGGAACTTGTACGGCAAGCTGTCCATTTGGTAGCAACTTTGCACGTAACTTTTCAAACAATGCCTCGTGTCCGTTCACCCACTGCAAAGCTGCATTGGAAAACACTAAATCAAACTTTCCTGGGACGGGATCGTCCTCAATCTGTCCGAACTCAAATCGTAGCCCGTTTCCCTCAAGCTGACGTGCTTTATACAGCATATTCTCTGAAGCATCTAGCCCTACTGTCTCCCTTGCTACCAGCTTATGATGCAGATACTGCGTTAACTTTCCAGATCCACATCCCAAATCCAGAACTCGTAAGTCCTCTTGTCTACGTACCAAGTTTGCTAAGTCGTAGAATGGACGACTTCTTTCTTTCTCAAATCTTTCATACTGAGTAGGGTTCCATGTATCAGGTTTAACCACTTGTTTAATAACCCTCTTAAATCATTTGTAATCAATGTGGTGTCTGGATCGAATGGCACTCACAATCTACCTACTAGTACAACAAGGCAAAAGTAAAAAGTAAAAAGTAAAAAGAAAGAACCTTATTTTGTAAGGGTTTTAACTATTTCAGATGGGTGGTTTATTTCCGCCGATCTGTACTAGTGCAGGCTGGCTGAAATAACTTACCAGTAAATCTCAAACCAAAAGCTTGATATATAAGGATTTCATTATGAGTGCCTTTTGACTTTTTACTTTTGCCTTGTTGCACTAGTAGTCTACCAACCTAAAATTGTAAGTTAAAGGCGGGGAGTAGTTCGTTTTGGACTGGGGAAAGATTTTGACTACAAGCGCCAACCCAGTATCCGGTTTCGATCTTTCCAACTTACCAGCCCTTTGGGCAAGGCAGAAGGCAGAGGGCAGAAGGCAGAAGGAATAAGTAATCTTTTATACACGATTAGACTCTGTTCTCTGCCCTGCCTTGTCCAAACCGGGTCCAAGCCCCCACCAAATCGAAGTGGTGGTCTTCAATCAGTGGCGGGTTCAAGCCCCCACTGATTGTCTTCCCGTGACTCATAGCTGCCTCCAGCATAGCTGCCTTTCTTCTTGACCTTGTTGCCTGTATTCATGAGATGTTTAGGCAGGCTAACAATTAGTTAGTCAATTTTTTTGACTAACATAAATTTTATTTACTAAACACTTGTATTGAAGCTCGGCTTATGTAATACTGCTAAATAAATCAACGATTAGTCCATCAATAAACAGTAGTATATGATTCTGGCGTAACTACAATAGATACGAGATGTTTGCTGAGTATGATAGTTGTCCTCCAGAAAAGCTTAAGGAGCGCAAGCGCTAGATAGAGCGAACGAGATGTACGAGGCAACTTATGACACCGTTAGTTTCGATTTTTCCTTCGTCGTTAAGCTCAATTTTGGTCAGGGTTTACGACTGTCAGGTCTACGAATGACACAAAAATGGAGAAATTATCATGACAATAGCACTTGAACGTCAAGAGAAGACTCGCTCAGCACAGATTCGGGAGCAGCTTGGTTATCCCATCATTGATACTGATGTGCATACCCAGGAATTTGAACCTGCCTTTCTCGACTATTTAGCTCAAGTGGGTGGTTCTAAGATTGTCGATAGCTTTAAAGAGCATTTACCTGGAGCGGGACGCTTTCGTTGGTTCCAACAAACATGGGAAGAACGACGTGCTAACCGCACCGCCCGTCCTCCCTTCTGGGGGCGTCCTACAAAGGATACTTTAAATCTAGCTACTATCAGCTTGCCAAAGCTGTTGCATGAGCGCTTGCCTGAAGCTGGTACAGACTTTGCTATCCTTTATCCGAACCTGGCAACCCTTGCACCTCAAATCAAGAACGAAGAAATGCGGCGGGCTGTTTGCCGTGCAGCAAATCTCTATCATGCAGACATTTTCCGTCCCTATAGCGATCGCTTCACTCCAATTGCCACTATTCCTTTGAATACACCAGAAGAAGGCATTGAGGAATTGGAATACGCAGTGAAAGAACTAAGGCTCAAAGCTATTCAAATTCCTGGTTATGTCACCCGCACCATTCCAGCTTTCGAGAAATATTCTGAAGAAGTGCAACGGGAAGCAACCTGGATTGATACCTTCGCCTTGGATAGTGCCTACGATTATGACCCCTTCTGGGCGAAATGTGTAGAACTGAAAGTAGTTCCTACCATCCACGCTTCTGGAATGGGTTGGACTGCTCGTCGCTCAATTTCTAATTACCAATACAATCATATTGGACACTTTGCTTCAGCCGGTGAGGCATTCTGCAAAGCCTTATTCTTTGGTGGTGTTACCCATCGCTTCCCTACCCTAAAGTTTGCTTTCCTAGAAGGTGGTTCGGCTTGGGGTGCTAGCCTTTATACCGATATCATCTGGCACTGGGAAACTCGCAATTCTGAGATTTTGCAGAACAATAATCCTGCTAACTTAGATCGCGAAGGATTGATAGAACTCTTTTTGCGTTATGGTGGTTTAGAAATCCAAGGTCGAGTCGAGCAACTTGGTAGTGGTTTGGGCTTCCACGGGCAACACCTCTCCCCTGAAAATCCAGGTGAAATCAATGAATTTGCAGCAGCGGGAATAACAAAAGCGGAAGATGTACGAGATCGCTTCCTGAATCACTTCTACTTTGGAACCGAATCAGACGACACAAGGGTTGCCTACGCTTTCCTTCAGTTGACAAATCCATTTGGCGACAGAGTCAAAGCATTCTTGGGTTCGGATTCAGGTCACTGGGATGTGCCTGATATCACTGCTGTTACATCCAATGCTTACAGTATGGTGGAACGAGGCATTCTTACTGAAGAAGACCTGCGCTACTTCCTATCTATTCATCCCTTAGAGTTGTATACCAGCCTCAATCGTGATTTCTTTAAGGGTACGGCAATTGAGAAACAAGCAGAAGAATATTTGGCAAGTGTTGCTAATAGCTAATAGATTTACCAGGGTTACTTGGGTTTAGGTAGGCATTGCCCACCTAACCCTTTCCTAGAAGATTGACGGGAAATATTACACAGTAATTTTTTATCCCAACTTGAAAAAAGAATGCGACAGATAGATTAAGAGAACCTAGACACTGACAGCAATTTTAAATCCAAAATCCAAAATGGTATTATTCTGTAACACTTTTAAAAAGTAGTAAAAATGTCTTAATATTCCTGAGTTATTAGAGAATTCGGGAATCTGCTCCGATTTTCACATAGTAAGTAAAAAGCAATAACAACCCATGGTTGCTAAAGTCAAAACTCAGTATTTCAAAATCTTTTATCGCTTTACGCTACTACCGGGATTATTCACCTTAGCAACTTCTTTGACATTAGTTAGTTGTACAGGAGAAAGCCCGAAAACAGAAACTCAATCATCTGCTAGGAACGTATCAGATATTAAAACATCTGCAATCAAGACCAAAGTACTCCACATGGGGTATCAACAAGCAGGCGATTTAGTCAGAGTAACAAAAGTATTGGAAAAGCGGTTGGAACCCTTAGGAATTAAGGTGGAGTGGGCGCAATTTGCTCAGGGACCGCAGCTAATGGAAGCCATGAATGTTGGTAAGATAGACTTAGGTTTAGTGGGGGAAACTCCTCCTATCTTTGCCCAAGCGGCAGGTGCTCAGATCGCTTATGTTGTTGGTCGGCGAGGTAACGGCAGAAAAAGTGCGATCGCTGTGCCACCAAATTCTCCTATTAAGAGTGTTAAAGATATCAAAGGGCAAAAAGTCGTCTTCCAAAAAGCCTCTGCATCCCACTATTTTATCATCAGAGCTTTGGAAGATGCGGGTTTAAAATATAGTGATATTCAAGTCCTGAGTCTACCTAACGTAGAAGCCAGTGCTGCATTTTTGCAAGGGAAAATTCCCGTTTGGGTAACTGGCGATCCCCATCTAGCTATAGCTGAAAAAGCAGGTAAGGTGCGGGTTATCAAGAATGCCCAAGAACTTGATTCCCCTGGTGGATACTATATCGGTGGAAAGCAGTTTATAATAGATAATCCGGAATTGCTACGGATAGTCATTGAGGAGATGGATAAAATCGAGCGCTGGGCTGAAATACATCCCAAAGAAACGACAAAGCTGATTGCACCGGAACAGAAATTACCGACAGATGTGATGGATTTAGTCATCAGCCGTCGCGGCTATGGATTGAGAGCCATTTCTCCAAATTTAATCAAGGAGCAACAGCGAATTGCAGATTACTTTTACAAAAATGGTTTGCTACCCAAACCTCTGAATATTCAGGAAGCCATGCTGACAAGAGAACAGTATGCAGCAATTACTCCAGCGACAATCAGCCAAAAATAGCATTTAGGAGAATCAGCAACCGTGAGTGTTCATGATTCAGAACCAGCATTTACTCCCAATTCTCACCTAGATTTACAGGCGGACGTCCTTGTTATTGGAGGTGGTCCCGCAGGCACTTGGGCAGCTTGGAGTGCGGCAAGCCAAGGAGCGAAGGTTATCCTCGTAGATAAAGGCTACTGCGGAACTAGCGGAGCCACAGCAGCCGCAGGCACAACGGTATGGTATCTTTCACTAGAGGAAAACCGCGAGGCGGAGTTGTCCCGGCGAGAAACTTTGGGTGGATTTCTTTCTGAGCGCTACTGGATGAATCGCGTATTGGATCTAACTAGGATTAACCTAAATCGGCTAGTTGAGTGGGGCTATCCCTTTTCCCACGATGACAATGGGCATTTTTATCTTCCTTCACTCCATCAAGGTGCAGAGTATATGCGGTTGATGCGAAAACAGGTGAAAAAGGCGGGGGTGAGAATCCTTGACCACAGCCCTGCACTGGAACTGTTGGTGGATATAAACGGTGCCGTGGCGGGAGCCAAAGGAATCTCTCGGCAAAAGGGTGAACGGTGGACAGTTAAAGCAGGAGCAGTCATTCTCGCTACTGGCGGTTGCGCCTTCCTCAGTAAAGCCTTGGGCTGCAATGTCCTGACGGGCGATGGGTACCTCATGGCTGCGGAGGCGGGTGCCCAATTATCAGGGATGGAGTTTTCCAACGCCTACGCCCTAACTCCTGCCTTTGCTTCTGTCACAAAGGGTGCGTATTACCGCTATGCCACTTTTACTTATGAAGATGGTACTGTTATTGAAGGCGATCGCCGAGAGATTGCCCGCACGTTGCTAACCCAACCTGTTTACGCTTGTATCGACAAAGCCACTGAAGAACAAAAAGGTTGGATGCAGACGATTCAACATAATTTTTTCTTGCCCTTTGAGCGAGTTGGGATTGACCCCTTCACGCAACGATTTCCCGTCACGCTACGTTTAGAGGGAACTGTGCGAGGCACGGGTGGATTACAGATTGTTGATGAAACTTGTGCCACGTCTGTTGCCGGTCTTTATGCGGTTGGAGATGCGGCAACGCGAGAACTCATCTGCGGTGGTGCGTCAGGAGGTGGCAGTCTGAACGCTGCATGGGCAAGCGCTTCTGGTTGCTGGGCGGGTGAGGCGGCTGCTTCTTATGCCCGTCAATTGGGAAGTAGAGTAAATCAGCGATCTGTACACTTAATTGGTGGGGCAGCACTTTGTCCTGGTAGTAACCGCACTTTTGATTCCACAGATGCAATTCGAGCAGTACAGGCAGAAGTCACTCCTTATGATCGCAACCTGTTTCGTACAGAACAAGGTTTGTCAGAATCTCTTAATCGACTGCACGATCTGTGGCATGAAATTCGCAACACATCGTCTCTATCAGATCAACAAGCAATCCAAGCAAGGGAAGCCGCAGCAATGGTTGCAACAGCACGGTGGATGTACGCCACTGCCTTAGAACGTAAAGAATCTCGGGGGATGCACAATCGCGTTGACTATCCGCAACTAGATGCCAAACAACATCATCGTCTGCTTAGTGGTGGACTAGATCGTGTTTGGGTGAAAACAGCAGAATTAGCTATTAACAACTAACAATTAACAACCAACATGATTGAACTAGTCAGTGAATCTCGTTGTATCAATTGCAATATTTGTGTTATGGCTTGCCCAACCAATGTATTTGACAAAATGCCTAATGCTCCCCCTAAAATCGCCCGTCAAAGCGATTGCCAAACCTGTTATCTTTGCGAACTATATTGTCCGGTCGATGCTTTATTTGTTGCCCCTCAGGCAGACGAATCAGTTGCGGTCGATGAGGAGATGTTAGTACAATCGGGATTACTTGGAACCTATCGCAAAAAATTGGGATGGGGACGAGGGCGCACTCCAGGAGCCCAAATAGAACAATCTGCCAAATTCTTCAAGTTTTTTCCCTAGCAATTTTTGGTAAGCGGCCGCATCTATAAAATTGCCACTTTTTAACTTTGGATCATGCATTCTACTTTGGAGATCTAAACACATGAGTACTAAAAACTTTGACATTCAACCAGTTGCAGGACGCATCGGTGCTGAAATCGTTGGTGTTGACTTAAGTGCTAACTTAAGTAATGACATTATCAGCGAGATTCGCAAGACTCTAGTCCAATACAAAGTTATCTTCTTCCGTCGCCAGCAGCTCGATGCCAACGGGCAGGTTGCTTTTGCTCGCCGATTTGGTGAGGTGACTACGGCTCACCCCACGGTACCGTCGCTTCCAGGACACCCAGAAGTTCTCGATCTAGATTATGGTAGAACCGCCACGAGGGCAAATAACTGGCACACCGATGTCACATTCGTAGATCGTCCCCCGCTTGGCTCTATTTTGCGGACGATTGTTATTCCTCCTGCGGGAGGCGATACTATCTGGGCAAACACTGTCAGTGCGTATCAGGATTTACCAAGACACCTGCGTAGTCTCGCAGACCAACTCTGGGCTGTGCATAGCAATGCCTTTGACTATGCTGTAGCCGCAGTCGATCTTCCTGCAGATGTCAAGGCTTACCGCGATGTCTTCACTTCAACTGTGTACGAGACTCTGCATCCGGTTGTCCGCATTCATCCTGAGTCTGGTGAACGTGGTTTGTTTATCGGTGGTTTTGTTCGCCAAGTTCGCGGACTATCAACAACAGAATCGGATGACATTATCCGACTCTTGCAGTCATACGTAACACGTCCAGAGAATACGGTGCGTTGGCGTTGGCAAGTTGGTGATGTGGCGTTGTGGGACAACCGCGCTACTCAACATTATGCGATCGCTGATTACGGCGATCAGCCCCGTCACGTTCAGCGAGTAACAATCTCTGGCGACATTCCAGTCAGTATCGATGGTAAACACAGTGAAGCTATTAAGGGTGACTCTTCTGCCTATACTCCAACCTTAGTAGCAGCTTAGGCATCATGTAAAAATAAGTTGTACAAATTTTATCTGAAATAGCTTGTGAATCTAGCTTTCACATAAAAAGTGTTCACGTTATTTTTACACGGCTCCTTAATTAATTAGTAGGTATGTAGTTGCGCTTTAGCGCTAAAAACGCGGAGACACCAATTGGAGTCACACGATGAGTACAACAAGACAACTAAGACTGGGTGCATTCTTAATGAGTTCTGGTCATCATGTCGCAGCGTGGAGGCATCCGTTCGCTGCTGCTGATGGAGGTTTGAACTTTCAGCATTATCGGCAGATCGCACAGACGGCAGAACAGGGCAAATTTGACATGATCTTCTTTGCTGATGGTGTAGCTGTCCGCGATCGTGGCAAAGGAACTGAGGGTTTGAGCCGAACAGCAGTCGTACACTTTGAACCTCTTACTTTATTGTCAGCCCTGTCTGTAGTGACGGAGCACATTGGTTTGACGGCAACGGTATCGACTACATACAACGAACCTTTTCACCTTGCCCGCAAATTTGCGTCGCTAGACTATCTGAGCGGCGGTCGCGCTGGATGGAATCTCGTCACTTCTGCTACTGAAGCTGAAGCAAAAAACTTCAGCCGGGAAAAGCACATGGAGCATACATTGCGCTATGAGCGTGCCAAGGAGTTTGTGGATGTTGTGACAGCGCTTTGGGATAGTTGGGAAGACGATGCGTTCTTACGTGACAAAGAGTCAGGTGTTTATTTCGATCCTGACAAGCTACACGTTCCCAACCATAAAGGCGAGCATTTCTCGGTGCGCGGACCGCTGAATGTCGCTCGTCCAATTCAGGGGTATCCTGTCATCATTCAAGCCGGGTCTTCCGATGACGGTCAGGATCTGGCAGCGCAAACGGCAGAGGTGATCTTCACCGCCCAGCAGACGCTTGCAGAAGCTCAAGCTTTCTATTCTGGGGTGAAGGGGAAACTGGCTAAATACGGACGTTCCCCCGACCATCTTAAAATTATGCCTGGGGTATTTCCTGTCATTGGCAGAACTGAACAGGAAGCAAAGGATAAATACGAGCAACTTCAGGAGTTGATCCATCCGCAGGTTGGATTGGGTCTGCTTTCTGGACTGGTGGGTGGATTCGATTTATCCAACTACCCTTTAGATGGTCCGGTGCCGATTCTGCCAGACACTGACCTTGCAAAAAGTCGCTTGAAACTTTTGACCGACCTCGCTCAAAGAGAGAATTTAACAATCCGACAACTGTATTTGGCGATCGCCGGCGCACGCGGACATCGAACAATCCTGGGAACGCCAGAACAGATTGCCGATCAACTTGAAGACTGGTTTGTCAACGGCGGGGCTGATGGGTTCAACATTATGCCGCCTTATTTGCCAGGTGGGTTGGATGAGTTTGTCGAACTGGTGATCCCCGAACTGCAACGCCGGGGATTGTTCCGGACTGAGTACGAAGGTCGAACCCTTCGCGAGAATCTCGGCTTACCCCGTCCGGCACACAAGTTCCGCAAAGTCGCAACTTCTCCTGAGCCTGTAACCGTTGGTTCCTCTGCGTAATTTTGCTTGGCGGCGATCGCATAAATAATCATTAGACTGAGTTCGTGAAAATTAATTACGCGGTCGTTGAAATTCTTGGTAAGGGCGAGGAAAGCCGTACCTTACACAGAACGCCGTCGATGCGAACGCCCCTACGTCCCGAACCGGAGATATCTATTATTTTCCACACACATATATCCCCTCCTAAACTTTTCTGTTGGAGGGGTTTTTATTGCTGAAAGTGCATCTCTTGAGCGATCGCCTAAATCTATGTGTGGAAATTGTAGCTTACCAACTTTGGGTTATTTGAAAACAACCCAAAAAATTACTTCAGCTTCTCTTGCTTTTCACGTCTATTTGTGCAAAATTATAATTTAGCAACTAAAATACGGTAAGTCAATCGACTTTTAGAGGTTATGAATTGACATAAACGAATTAAATTTATGCCTATCCAATTTGTGCATAGATGCCTTCTTTGCAGAGTTTGGTAGCGCCTTGCTTGTAGTATACGCAAATTTTTTTGCGATTGTTAGTAAGCTGACAATACTTGAGATCAGTGTAATTGCATAGATGATGAAGCATCATCAGCACAAGAGTCATACAATCCAGCGCTGAATCGTAATACTCCATGTCTACAGACATTTACCTTTCTGTAGCAGAATCCCATATTTCAGGTTTTAAGTGAGGAGAAAATAGAAATGCAATCCAATCCCAATTCCCATCAAGTTTCTCAAAGACATAATGCTGAAACTAGTACTGCTGATGAAAGTCGTCGGCGCTTATTCTTGGGTGGTAGACGCTCATTTCTCGGTCGCACTGGTGTATTAACTGTCACAGGCGTTGTTGCAGGGGTGATGTCTCCTCTCATCTCCTTTAAGAGAAAAGGAGGCATCGTCCAAGCACAGAATCTTCCTGAGAGTAATAGATTGTTCGACGATGGCGCTTTTGTCCAGAAAGCCTATGACGTGCGTGTTCAAGCAGCAAAACAAGAGCTAGATCTTGGCATTCCGCCGCATCCCACTAACGGTGATGAGGAACGCTATTCCAACAAAATTGCTAGTGACAGCAGGGGATTACCCCACGACGAACGAGGCGAAGTCAACATAGATGCCTATAATTCTTTGACAAAAGCACTAGTATCGCTTAACCCGGATGACTTTGAAAAAGTTATCTTGGGTGGCGGAAGGAAACTAGTAAGTCCTATAGGACCACTGGCAATCAGCCTGGAAGGACCGAACGCAGATAGCATAGGAAATCCGGTCCCACCAACTCTGGATAGTGCTGAACAGGCTGCTGAAGCAGTTGAACTTTACTGGCACGCCTTACTACGAGATGTACCTTTTCACAAGTTCCATAACAATACTGACGATTCAAAAGTTTTAGCAGCTGTCGAAGAACTCAACAAGCTTTCGGCATTCCGGGGACCGAAACAAAATGGTCAGGTCACTCCCCAAACCCTGTTTCGTGGCAGTGTCATCTATGTCGATAAAAGTGACCCCTCAGGCAAAACAACAAAATTCGTGACTCCACCAGGAGTCACGGAAGGTCCATACATTTCACAGTTTCTGTTAAAAAATGCTCCTTTAAACACCCAGTTTATCTCGCCCCTGATTCGTACTGCTCTCCCTGGCAATGACTTCCAGACGACTTTCAACGAATGGTTGCTTGTCCAAAATGGAGGTGATTCTGGCAGATCTATTAAATACGACCCGCAACGCCGTTACGTGTCCACTGTTCGCGATTTAGGTGAATTAGCACATATCGGTGGGGCTTTGTTCTTTGCAGCTCTGTTGATTTTAAGTGCAGGAGCCAGTTCAGATCCGCTTGCCAGTGGTATTGGCGCACCCTTGAGTCCCACCAATCCCTATAACAGTTCAAGAACCCTAACGCCTGGTATCGGCACATTTGCAACAGGATATTTTCAAACCCTACTTCTCTTAGCTCCCTCGCGGGCAATCAGAGCTTCTTACTGGCGGAAGTATTACATATACCGCCGTCTGCGACCGGAAGCATATGGTGGGCTGGTTCACAACAACTTTGTCAATAACACTCAATATCCGCTCAATGACGAAGTTTTAAATTCCAAAGCTTTAGCTCAGATCTTTAGCACCTTTGGCACCTATCTATTGCCTCAAGCATACCCAGAAGGCGCACCACTCCATTCAGCCTACACTAGTGGTGCTGCTTCAATTGCCGGTGTCCAAGCCACAATATTGAAAGCGGCTTTTGACGAGAACTTTGTCATCCCCAACCCCGTAGTGCCGGATCCCAATGACCCCACAAAAGTGATTCCCTATAAGGGATCGCCACTGACAGTGGGTGGCGAGTTGAACAAGCTGGCAGCTAACTATGCCATTGGTCGCGATATTGGCGGTATCCATTGGCGTTCTGATGTGGCAGCGGCCTTGGCTGTGGGAGAAGAGGTTGCCATTGGCATCCTCAGAGATGAAAAGCTGGGGTACGTCGAAAGATTTGACGGCTTCACTTTGACTAAGTTTGACGGTACAAAGATCGTGATTTAGGTGCCGATTACTAGGCGCGACATATATGGGGCTATCTTCCCCATTAAGTAAGTCGGCGTAAAAAATTAAAGGTTCGTAGTAAGCGCTTATGAGCTTTACTTTTCTTTACATAGTTTTTGTTTATTTGCGCCGACTTACTTACCAGCGCTAACTGTATAGCAGTTTCTATTATTATGCCTAATCTTCGTTCGTTTTACTCTCGATCGCCGTTTGTGCTTCTAGGCATGGTGTTAACACTAGTGATGCTCTTTTGCGGCATGTTGCGATCGCCTATTGCAAAAAGCGCATCAACACTCTTAACATCACAGGACATAAAACTAGCTGAGAAAGTGGGCAAAGAAATCATTGCTGCCGTCTCACCAAAAGACTGAAAAATCTGCCAGCCTCATTACAAGTAAGGGGTTTAGAGCCAACGTTGAAGCGGAAAAATCGCCCCAATTGTCAACTGGTATACAAAAAGAACAACTTTTCATGGGGCGATTTTTCCGGAGGCTGGCAGATTTTTCTAGGTAAAAGCCCAACCTGCCCTGTTGTGGCTGATGTTAAAAATTTAGATGCCTACAACTCATGCTCTGAAAAAGTCTCCCACCTCGACATTCTTCGCAACACGATGAGCGCTCCATTCTTATGGGGTGCTCAAAAAGAGGTTGGTAACTACAACATCAAAGACAGTACTACAACTGCATTTGACCCATTTGTCTGGCGTCGCATTTACCTCGCCACCTTTATGTTCAAAGGTAAACCCAGAATTGAACAGGTAAACAACCTAATTGTTATTCACCTCCCCACTCAATTCCGCAATCAGCTTGATATGGGAGCTTATCCTTATCCGTTCTGGCACTCATCGAAAAAGTGGAATTCTTACCAGCAAACTACTGAATTACTTCTGTTTGTAGAGCACGAGAAGCTTAAAGGAGGTTTGCGCTCAGCCGTATTTGATCAGACACGTCTGAACGTCAAGCGTGTATGGGACGGTAAGTGGGTTTGGACTGATACTCGTGGTCAGGAGCCATTTGTGTCACTATATACTCGTTTATTCTCCCCGTCAAACCCACACATCTCCAAAGTTAATACTGCTTATCGTGCATTCGAGGTCAAGCTACGGGATTCTGCTTGCTTTGTATGTCACAAACCTGACAACTCTAGCAAGCAGAATCCTTTATTAATCCTGAGTTATCCCAATCAGGCACTTACCTTAAGGCATGAAACGGTACGCCAAATTGAAGATAAACTGATGCCTCCGCCGACTGGAATTTTCGACGATCAAGAGCGACAAAAGCTAATTGAACTTGCTAAAGCATTTGCACAAGCAGGTGACTTAGCTCTTGCTTACGAAGGAGAGAAGATAGCTACTGACACCAATGAGTTTGGTTCTAAGAAAAGTGCTCACTTCCCATAGACCATTCATCTATACGTAGTTTTTAAGCTTAACTTAAGGAGTAAAGATGTCTGAAGCGATTTCTGTTGCTTGGCTTTTACTGTTTTTTGGTGACTTCCTTTCTACCTTCTGTTATCACGTACCTGAGCATGTTTTTGGTAGCCTCCACGTACAAACACATCATTCTTGGAAGAGGAACTTCCGCCACTATGCTATCCTTACCTTTAATCTCCTAGTTCTTTTAGATGGGATTCTGGGTGCTTTACCATATTTATTAGTAGCAATAGTTTTGTGGTCTTTCTCTCCAATTGGCGTTATTTGTGGACTACTTTTGGGTCAATTCCATGTATGGTGGAGACACATACTTGTCTTAGGGTGGCAAACTCCAAAGCCAGTCACTTTTGTGTGTCAAGTTCTCTTTATTACAACTCCTGAGAGACACTGGCTACACCATCAAAAAACTAACCTAGCTTACGGTGATATTTTTACATTCTTTGAGCAACCAGCTAAAATTTGGTTGCGCTGGCTACGTCTACTCAGGTTTCATCTCAAGTACTCGCGCATTTAGCTATAAGAATTAAGATACCCGACTTCTTAAAGAAGTCGGGTATCTAGCAACCCTTCAAAATCAATGAAGAAAAATTTTAATTATAAATATTACTTATCATACTCTGAATCGATTCAAAAAATGAAACGATGAAAGTCATATGTACCATCTTGTCAGGAGCAACTTCTCAACAAACTTTGTTTGAGGTTCTTCTTAAAGCAGCGAGTAGTGGAAACAGTACCCTTGAACACAGCCAAAATATGAAAGAAGACCGATATTGGATGAACACTCAATTCAACCAAGATTTTTCATTGCTTTTTTGATTGGAATTGCTAGGAATTTCTGGGAAAACCAGTAGAGATAGACAAAGAGCAAACTTGCGAAAAGCAGCAGCATAATACCTAAAATTATTGCATATGATTTTGTCTGCCACCATACTCGGTGTATCACAACTGCGGTAATTTCTACTGGTGTTCTTCTCTTTGGTAAAGGTAAAAAATTTTCTGGATTAGATTCCTGGATTTTGGCTATAGAGGATTTTCCTGCTTGTAGTTGCATAATTGCCATTTAACCAACTCCTGACAGTAATTTACATAAAGTTTATCGACTTTATGTAAATTAAATTATGACATACTTTATTTGTGTAGTCAATATGAACTAATGCGCCCAAATTCTCATTCATAAAGGTTTGGACATAATGATTCAATGTTGCTTAAGTTTTGCTAAAAACTTACGTTAATGTATGTTGGGGAGTTTCGCGCTCCACTCTATCCAATCTACAATTTTATACAACCTAAGCAGTATTACATAATGATGGGCTTACCCATAAGTATATTGACCGAAAAATCGCAGTTTTCCTAAAGTCTGATTAACACACCTTATTTTACGTACCACCCGTATGGCTTTGTTCTTAAACTAGAGATTGTCTCGATATTAAATCCGCAGAAAGCGAGTACAACAGTCAAAGTGCTAAAAAAACGAAAACTATGGTGAACTGGATTAATCTGAAATGGCGTTATATCATTCTGAGCTTAAGCTGTCTACTTCTGTTTATTGCCTGTCATCATTTCCATGCCGCTCCAAACACAACCTTCAAAGGTACTCAATATCTCAAGGTTGCTTGTGATCCCACCTTTATTCCCTTTGAAATCCAAAAAGCTAACGGTAATTTAGAGGGCTTTGATATTGACTTGATGAATGCGATCGCCTCTGTTGCTGGTTTTACAGTTCAGTTTGAAAGCCTTCCTTTTGATGGTATGGTTTCTAGCTTGCAAGCTAAGAGAATTGATGCGGCAATTAGTGGGATCACAATTACCTCAGAACGTCTCAAAACAATTTCCTTTTCAAGACCTTATCTGAAAGCTGGACTGGCGATCGCTGTTAGAGAAGACACTCAAGATATTAAAGACTTCAACAGTCTCCAAGGTAAAAAAATTGCTGTGCAAATTGGGACACCAGGAGCAGATTTAGCAAAAACTATTCCAAATGCCAAAATTAGTACGTTTAATTCCGGACCTGAATTTTTTCAAGACTTACTTAATGGTAATGCTGATGCTGTCTTGTGCGATGCTTTCGCTACTTTATATATTATGAAAATCGGTAATCTTAAAGGAATCAAACTTGTTGGCAATCCTGTTACTGAAGAATACTACGGCATTGCTACACCCAAAGATTCTCCCTATCTGGATGTAATTAACAAAAGTCTAGCGACTTTATTTTCTAATGGGACTTATAAAAAAATTTACCAAAAATGGTTTGACTCTGAGCCGCCTCAAATACCAGCTGCTATACTGAATTAAAAATTAAAAAAGCCTGAACTGTATTGGTCTATAGCAATGAGTGAATAGTAGGTTTATTTCCACGCCTCGTCTACTATAGCAATCCTCCCCAGATTTGTGATAATGTTGACATCAATACCCAACAACTCTTACAAAGTCGGATATTTTGTTTTTCACGAATAATTTAGGAATGCTATAGTAGTCTACCGACTTAAAGCAATTTTCAGGTAAAGTCTGCGGGAGAGAAGTTTCTAGGAGCGCGAGCTTTACGTAAATAGACCACAGTCGTAGGGGTGTTCGCATGCACGGCGTTCCCTAAGGGTACGCCTGTTCGCCCTTACCAACGGTGTGGTTCATTTGGGTGAAAACCGCTGTAAGGCGATCGCGCAAATTTATCTTTGAAAGGCTTGAGGTGCTGATGCGTACTTCTTCTATTGTTTAAAAGATGTTGGTTTTGACTTGGTCTTTATACCGGGGAGAGTCCAGAATGGAATTGCAACTATTCTTTACGCAGAACCTAGTGCAACAAGGCAAAAGTAAAAAGTAAAAAGGCACTCATAATGAAATCCTTATATATCAAGCTTTTGGTTTGAAATTTACACGTAAGTTATTTCAGCCAGCCTGCACTAGAATGAATTCTTTTGGCAGACTCCGGTAAAGCATATTACACTAGACATTAGGAGAAAGTAGGCGCAGGCGGTTGCAGATCAGTTTTTCGACTGGTTTGAGGAAAGTCCGGGCTCCCAAAAGACCAGACTTGCTGGGTAACGCCCAGTGCGAGTGATCGTGAGGATAGTGCCACAGAAATATACCGCCAAATCAGTCCTGAGCAATGAGCGTTGAGTCGTGAGTTTTCTTCACTCAGGACTCAGAACTCAGCACTCAGCACTGAATATGGTAAGGGTGCAAAGGTGCGGTAAGAGCGCACCAGCAGCGTTGAGAGGCGCTGGCTCGGTAAACCCCGGTTGGGAGCAAGGCGAAAGGAGCTATGGTTGGTCTTTTACCAGTTCCGCTGAATAGAGCCGCTTGAGGTGTCTGGTAACAGGCATCCCAGATAGATAACTGCCCTCGTAAGAGAACAGAACCCGGCTTACGTCCGACTTTTTCCTCTAATTTTTTGTAGGTTTCAAAGTAAGAGTTGATTTTTAGTAGTGCCTTTACCGTGACGCATGACTCTATCATGCTTTCTGATTTGTCGGAATTGACGGATGCTATAGTTAATCACGTTTAATCGTTTTGATTAGCTTAAAAGTTGCACAGTAAAATATATTGATAACTCATAACTCTCCCCCCCCCGCCTTAATGTCTCTTGCCTATCCACGCCGTCAGCGACAGCTTGAAAGCCTAGTACAAAAATTCGGTCTGCCCGCACAAGCAGCTATAAAGTGGCAATTGTTGGACTTGGCGCTGACTCATTCCACTGTCTCTGAATCAGCAAATTACGAACAACTTGAGTTCGTTGGCGATGCGGTTGTTCGATTGGTGGCGGCTTTAGTGTTATGGGAAAATTATCCAGATTGTCCTGTAGGGGATTTTGCGGCAATTCGTTCAGTATTGGTTAGTGATCGCGTCCTTGCCCGATTAGCAAAAGAATACGGTTTGGAACTCTATCTACTCGTCACGGGTAGTGCTGTTGCCGATAAATTTGGTCAAGAATCAAGATTAGCAGATGCTTTTGAAGCCGTTTTGGGGGCGTTATATTTAAGCACAAGCAATTTGGAACTTATTCGACCTTGGCTAGATCCTCTCTTCAAAGAACTAGCCACAGAAATTCGTCTCGATCCAGCCAAATTTAACTACAAAGCCGCTTTGCAAGAATGGACTCAAGCTCATTTTAAGGTTTTACCTGAATACCGAGTTGTGGAAATCAATCAACCGCATTACAATCAAGACCGTTTTGTTGCTGAAGTTTGGCTCTACGACAAAAAATTGGGTGAAGGCAAAGGACGATCTATAAAAACGGCTGAACAAGCGGCAGCAAAAGTAGCTTTTTTATCATTGAACTCTCAGGAAAAACCCTGAACTCAAATAATCGATGATAAGCTCATAGTTAATAAATTATTCTTGAATAATGACTTCTGACCAACGACTATTGACTAATGATTAAAATTGCTATTGTTGGAGTTGGACGTTGGGGTGTCCATTTACTGCGAAATTTTTTAGAACATCGAAGAGCGATAGTGGTGGCAGTCGTAGATCCGAACCCAGAACGCTTGGCTGTGGTGAAACAGCAGTATAACTTAGATGAAAGTGTACTACTGACAACAGAGTGGCAAGCAATAAAGCAAGTCCCAGTGAACGCAGTAGTGATTGCTACTCCCGCTTCTACACATTACTCCTTAATTACCGATGCCTTGAACTGGGGATACCATGTTTTAGCAGAAAAACCCTTAACTTTGAACCCGCACGAATGCTCTCTGCTTTGTCAGTTAGCAGAAAGACAGCAAAGACAGCTGATGGTTGACCACACCTATTTATTTCATCCCGCAGTAGAACGAGGACAAGGTGTCATTCAAGCAGGTCAACTGGGCAATTTACGTTATGGCTACGCGACTCGCACCCACTTGGGACCGGTCCGTCAGGATGTGGATGCAATGTGGGATTTAGCCATTCACGATATTGCTATCTTTAACAACTGGTTGGGCCACAGACCAATTATTGTACAAGCAATGGGTACTGTGTGGCTACAGGGAGAGGGGAGTAGGGAACTTGCTCACGAACTACCTCATAAGCAAGGATTAGCCGACTTAGTATGGGTGAGTCTGACATATCCAGATGGTTTTCAAGCCTACATTCACCTCTGCTGGCTCAACCCCGATAAACAAAGACGAATCGGAGTTGTGGGAAGTTCGGGGGTGATGATTTTTGATGAAATGTCGCAGTCGCCTTTAACCATACAACATGGTGAATTTACACTCATCAACAATCAGTTTATTCCTGTCAATCAAACACGGCAAGTGCTGGAAATAGCAATTGGCGAACCATTACAAAGGATGTGCGATCGCTTTGTCACCTGCATCCTCACCAATACTCCCTCACAAGTTTCATCTGGTTGGGTGGGATTGGAGTTAGTAGAAATTCTCACGAATTTGACAGAATCTGTTAACCAAGGTGGCAAACCTATTTTTCTGTAAGAATTTAGCACACAGGAGTCAGGAGTCAGAATTCATCAGGAATATATCATTATTGGTATATTCATTTCATCAAATGTTCTCTTGATTCCGTAACTATTCTGACTCATGGATTCTGACGGATGTATTCTTACATTTTTCTTAATAACGTTTATTGATCTCTGTCATGCTTAAAAGCCCGGAGATTTAATATGGTGTACCACACTGAGAATCAACAACTGCCGCAGGTTGGTTTCGATGATTTTCTCGGCAAAGTAAAACTTGAGCCAAACGTTGTTGGTAATAAAACTGATGAGCAAACCAGCCAATAGGTGAACCAGCAATTATACCAATAATCAAGCCAGTCACCAGACTAGTAACAAGATGTTTTCTAGCAACTAGATTTTTCCTGGCAACAGTATCTTCGTTCAACATAAAGATTTACTTTAAATAAAGTTAGGAGTTATGACTTGCAAGTTGAAAATTTGTGTTGCTTAAGCTAAATCCAAGTTAAAGGTATCAATATCTTGGGGTGGGATTATTAGAAAATTAACCCTAGATAAACATAGAAAAAGAGTGTGCTGTTTCTCTATGTTTATCTATGAGTTGGAATCTAAATTGAATTAAAACCGAAAATCTTAAATTTCAGCACCTGCTTTTGCTTCAGCACCCATAGGTCCAACATAATCGCGGAAAAGAGTAATTTGTTGCTCGAATTCCAATTCTTTAACTTTCTCCAAAAGTCCTTTAGCTTCGGATGGAAGCTCGTAGCCTGGGGGCACAGGAATGATAGTCAAATTTTGCATGCCTTGAGAGAGGCGATACCAAAAAAGCAACTTAGTCGTATCGCTCATAGAGCCATACATGCGAGTATATTCGTTGTCTGCTTTATTAATTAAGTCGCGTTGAAACTGCAACTGTTCTTCGTGGGATTTTTCTTTAATTTGAGCAAACAAACCATCAGCAACTTCCTCGGAAACAGTACTAGCACCTGGTGCTGCGGGGGTTATAGAGCTACCCATTTCCTTATAAATAAACCAAAATAGACCGAGTTGCGTGTCCACATCTAAGGCTTGAAATGCTGTGACGTGTTCGCGAATGATTGGGTCGTTGGTTTGAGCAGATGTCATCTTAAACTCCGATTGCAATTAATTACCATTACGCTTCACTTTATCAAAAGAGAGTTTGGTATTTAACCTTACTGAAGACAGATGTATCTAAATCATAAAGAATAACAATAGGAAGGTAATTGCTGATAATCTAATTAGTCATAGATGAGGGAAGAAAGAATTTCCAGTAATCAAATGACCTAATATATGCTATATTTACTTAACTAATAACTTAGGTTAATTAGTGCAATATAATATCATGAAGTGCGCGAGCAGCGCAATTACGAGCTGATTTTTACATTTCTAATTAATTAGACAGACATAATTTCACCAACCCCTAGCTTAAAGCTCTTATCATTACCAACATCTCCTGAAAGCCTTATATGGCAATCATCACAAAAAATCGTTCTCTGGTTATAAACGAATTGCCTTTTCTCATTAAATTTGTATATTGAGAATAGTCTACGAGGAAATCAGGGTTCTAAAACGTTACTTTTTATGAGGTGCTGATTTTTGAAAAAATGTTGGTTTTGATTTGGTGTAAAGCCAGGGGCTTCCGCCTTTGTTTTTCGGTGAGGAATTACTCCCTTCCTAAAGTTTCTTTTTCTCTACCCCTCTCCCTAAACGGTAATATAAAGGGCAGCGAAAGGAGTAGGAGTTTTTATTGCTTACTCCTGTAGGAGCAAATTTGGGATGATCTCCGAAGGAGCAAAGTAAACCTAAGAGTATACTTATATCATGTTCGGTTGAACACTTATAATAATGTTTGTAGTTGCGCTTCAGCGCTGTTAACAGTTTGAGAGCGCTGAAGCGCAACTACGAACCTATCTTTTATTTATAACTTATTGACCGAACATGATATTACTCCTAAGTTTCTATTCTCTCCTATTCTGATAGTCTTCAGAAGATGTCGGATCTAACTCCCAGCGCTGATCGTCACGTTGCTCTAAAATATCGTTCGTTCGTAGAAAAGCGCGATCATCCATTTCCAGTCCGACTGCTGCTTCTAATTCTTCAGTTACATTTTGATCAGGGGTGGCGACGGTACCACCAACAGCCTCTTCACCGACTGAATCTGCATCTTGCCAGTATGCATCAACATCACCACCAGTGAGTTCGGGACTGGTATCTGTATACTCGCGTCTTTCGTCCCGCATTGTTCGCCCACCGATGTTGTATCCAGGCACTTCTTTGACACCAGTTCCGTAAGATTCGGTAATTTCCTGGGGTAAATCCTCTGCTTGATCAACGTTACTCTTATGCCGTGCTAAATCTTTTTCTTCCGCCATATTCCTAGCTTTTGCCGCATCCTCAATACCATAACGCTTTCCTTTCTACAGGGTTTCTTCCAAAAGATGTATCTCTTTAGAAACTGAATAATCTATTTCCTGAGAGTGAAGAGACTCTGACAATTAATGCTTAGCGTTACAAGTAGAAATTTTTGTTGTTAAATTAGGACTGCATCTGGAAATCATACTTGGGTTAAGAAAATTGTTGTGTTAAATTAATCGCTAAGGAAAGGAAAAGAAAATTGCTCAAGAAGTAGAATAAATTCTGCTTCTTGAGCAATTGTTAATCCACAACCTTAAATGACTGACTTAAATAAAGTGTTCTTTCTAGAGATACATTATTGGAATAGTTAAAACTCTTTCTAAGGAGCGAAGAAAAACGCAAATGTAATCATTAATACTGTATAAGGACTGGTTAACTTAATTAAAGATAAAATTATAGATAAGGAAATCAAATGGCAAGTTACAACAACATTTCGGAAAAAAAAGTTGCTATACTCATTGAAAATGGAGTAGAGGATGCAGAATTTCAAGTTCCTTACAACGCCTTAAAACAAGCAGGAGTTGAAGTCGTTGTTCTTGGTTCTCGTACAAATGAAAAATATACAGGTAAGCGTGGTAAGGTTTCTGTACAACCTGATGGTACGACAACTGAGGCGATCACTGCTGAATTTGATGCTGTAGTTATTCCCGGTGGTATGGCTCCTGACGAAATGCGACGAAACCCAAATACAGTTCGCTTTGTACAAGAGGCAATGCAACAAGGAAAGTTTGTGGCAGCAGTTTGTCACGGGCCACAACTTTTGATTGAAGGTGATTTACTTAAAGGGAAGCAAGCGACAGGTTTCATCGCCATTCGTAAAGATATGATCAATGCGGGTGCAAATTATGTAGATGAGCCGCTAGTTGTTGATGGAAATTTGATTACGTCGCGTCAACCGGGAGATTTATCAATTTTCACCACAGCTATTTTGAGTCGTTTGGGTTATGGTGGTAAAGATGTAGCTTTACCAGATGAAAGAGATCCAAATGCCGAATGGTGGAAATTAGCCGATGCTTGGGGTGGTTCAACGAAGGGTGAAATTGTTAAAGGTTTGAATACTGCTCTTGCGGGTGAGCGTTATTCTCAAGAAGCTTTGGGCAAATACGCCGAAAAAGAATCAGATCAAGAGGTGCGATCACTCTTTCTCGAGATGATTACCAACAAGCACCGTCACATTGAATTCTTAGAAGAACGTCTCAATCAACTCGGTGAGAAACCCTCGCTAGCGGCAAACGTTGCCAGCCAGTATGCGAAGGTAAAAACTGCTCTCACCGGAAGCGACGATATTTTTCAGATACGTTCGGCTTTGGGTGATGTGCAAACGGGTATAGGTGATATTGGCAATCTCATAGCGGCATTTACCGATCCAATCTCAACTGCAATTTTTACCCACATTCACAAAGATCTATTGATGTACGAACATCAACTCGTAAGTATTTATCGAGCGCGTACAAATGGTGGTGTAAAGCCAGCAAAGCCTAGCACAGGTGCTGCTGTCACAATGTAGTAAATATTTAGATTACTACAGGTTCGTAGTTGCGCTGAGCGCGAAGACAGCGCAATTACAAACTTATAAAATAATATTCTTAGGAATGTCAGGACGTCAAAAAAGTGGAAATTATCTCTGGGGATCAACAAAATCCAAGTCAAGCTGAAGCTGGTGATACTGAACGTTGGGCTTCATTAGTTGGCGGTGGGGCAATGGTGTTGATGGGTTTGAAGCAGCGCTCTCTGAGAGGAGTTTTAATGGCTTTGGCTGGTGGTGGCCTCATTTATCAAGGAGCAAAGAAACAAAGTACAATCAACCAAGTGCAAGAAGCAATGGGTATAAATCAGTCTATTAAAGTGGAAAAGACGTTAACAATTAACAAGCCTGCCAATGAACTTTATGACTTTTGGCATGACTTTGAGAATTTACCAAAATTCATGAAACATCTCAAATCCGTGAGTGTACATAATCAAAAGCGCTCTCACTGGGTTGCTACTGCTCCGTTAGGCGCGAGTGTTGAATGGGATGCTGATATTATTGAAGAACGAGAAAATGAGTTTATTTCTTGGGCTTCGGTAGAAGGAGCAGATGTTGATAACTCTGGTTTTATCCGCTTTAAAAAAGCACCTGCTGATCGTGGCACAGAAGTAAAAGTTGTTCTAGAGTATAATCCTCCTGGCGGAGCTTTAGCTGCTGTTTTTGCTAAGCTATTCGGGGAAGAACCAGAACAACAAATAGGTGATGATTTACGCCGTTTCAAAATGTTGATGGAAGCGGGTGAAATTGCCACAACTGAAGGACAAGCTAGAGGCAATGATTAATTGTTAATAGTTGATTGCTAATAGCAATACGCCACTCAACAACTAACAATTAACAAATATAGCAATCCTAAATCATTTGTAAAATCCTCTCTCTTTCTTTTCTTGGCGTTCTTCTCCCAAGGGGAGACGCTGCGCGAAGGCGTCTTCTCTGCGAGACGCTGCGCGAAGGCGGTTTATTCCACAAATAATTTTCACAACTCATTTAGGAACGCTATATGTAAGTAGGTGAGCGAAAATAAAACGAAAATGGTTTGTTGCTGTTAAGAGCGCTAAAGCGCTACGAGCCAATTTCAGAGATTTTATATTTCGTTATCTAGTTGTAAATTTTCTCGCATACCTACTTACTCTTTAGATTTGTGGATAAATACTTATAAGTGCTGACTTTAATAAAGCCTTAATCTGAATAGAGTAAATATTCTCTAGAAATATCTACTTATTTTACTAGGTTATGCTTTAAAATGTAAAATTGCTCCCCCCCATGTATTTGCCCATCGTTTACGACGTTCAAAAGAGGGATAGCATGGTTTTGAGATTTTTCAGCAGAAAAGATATAATTGCAAATCTGTCGAAACCATGAAAAGATTTAAGAGTTAGGAGTTATGAGTAGAAAACTTGAAATTCATATCTTCTAATCTTAATAAAAAGCAAAATCGGAGGACTTGTATGAAAGTGATTTCTTGGTTGAAAAATATACGTGTGCGTCAGATACTGACAGTATTTCTTGTTGGATTGACTGTTTTCGTTATGCAAGCTTTTGGTGGTAATGCACTACAAGCACAAGCAGATAATACTGTAGAAAGCCCACAAGGTACCTATTATAAGGGAACACCAGATGGAGGTGAAGTTAGATCAGACAATACAAATAACGAAATATTTCAGAAAACCAAAGCAAACCTGAAATCAACAGCAGATTCTGTTAAAGAAAACTTGAAGACTGATAAATTGAAAACACCAGAAGCGACTGACTATAAAGCAGAACCTGGTAAAGTTAGTCTCAATAACGAAAATAAGCCAGTGGAAGAAGCAAAAAACGGTCTAGAAAAACTGGCTGAAACGATCACAGAAAAACTCAATCTTAACGAGGAAGCCCCTCGCAGTACAAAAGAGTTCTTAAACGAAACGGAAAAAACCGTTGAAAAAGCAGTTGAGCCTGTAACAGGAACCAGAAAAGGATATTACAACTAGAAAGAGTGGAGATTGAGGAGTGAGGAATTTTTAAATTTTCACTCCTCACTCTTAACTCCTAATAGTGAAGCTGCACACTACTATATTTACCCCTCCTAACCTTCCCAAAGCATTGGGTAGGCTAGGAGGTGGTGCCGTATGTTCGTAATTACTCATAGTATTCTTGATAAAGCCAGCACCTCACGGCTACAGAATTTTAGACATAAAATTATTTTGAATACAGACTTTATGCCGCTTAAACCGAACCAACGCACGAAGGTAGATGATACAGACGATAATCTCTTTTATACATCGCCTCGTTTTGTCACACATGTAGACGAGGGTTTTATTCAACAGTTGACTGATTTATATCGTCAGCGTCTCAAACCCAACACCCGCATCTTCGATATGATGAGTAGCTGGGTTTCTCACCTACCAGAGGAGATGCAGTTTGAGCATGTTGAGGGACACGGACTTAATGCTGCTGAACTAGCACGCAATCCTCGTTTGAATCATTATTTCGTGCAAAACCTCAACGCAAATCTTCAGTTACCTCTTTTAGATGAAGATTTTGATGCCGTTCTCAATTGCGTTTCCGTGCAGTATTTACAATATCCAGAAGCAATATTTTCCGAAATTCATCGCATACTCAAACCGGGTGGCATCGCAATCATCAGCTTTTCTCACCGAATGTTTTTTCAAAAGGCGATTAGTGCTTGGCGAGAGGGATCGGAAGCGCGGAGAGCTGAATTAGTCAAAAGTTACTTCTCTTGTGTACCCGGATTTAGTACCCCGGAAACGATCGCTTGTAAATCAACTGCTCCCAATTTCTTGCAATGGCTAGGTGCAGCTGGAGGAGATCCATTTTATGCTGTTATAGCTTACCGTAGTTAATGAGGAGTTAAGAGTAGGGTAGATCTTGTAGGAGTCACTCCTTAGTTTCAATGATTTGTCACTCTTAACTCGATATTTAGTCAACAGTCTTCTAGCATAAGGAGGAGCCTGACATGATTTTTCCCCGTTTCCGTAAGATTTTCCCGACTTTATTGTTATGTTTGTTACTCTTTACGACTGCCTGTTCTCCGAAAACTCCAGGACGGTTTGATCAAGCGCAACAGCAAAGCACTCAGCAAAAAAGCGGTCAAGCAGTTGCTCGTGACGCAACTCAAGGTAGTGAGTTCAACAAATTCTTCCCAAAGCCCCAGGATGGGGTCGAGCGCGTTTATACTCAGGAGAAGAAAGGTTTTGCTGAAGCCAAGTTGAAAAAAAGTGGCACAGACTTAGCTGTTATTTCAATTAATGATACAGAAGCAGTTAAAGGCCCCACCAACCCAGCGACGAAATTTCAAGCCAGTACTCAGACAATAGCCGGATATCCATCTGTAACCCAAGGCGCTAACGGTACTGCTCTTTTAGTTGCGAATCGCTATCAAGTAAAAGTGCAATCTCGTAATCCGTCATTCACAGCTAGCGATCGCCAAGCTTGGTTGGAGAAGTTTAACCTTAGTGGTTTAGCGCAACTCGCGAAAATAGCGGAGAAATAACAGTAAAATTCAGCCGTCAGCTATCAGCTATCAGTATGCATGAACTGTCAAAACTACAGTTATATGACCTTTTTCTACACAATTTGTGAGCATAGCTGATTCATAATCGCTGATTGCTAAATACTTACTCTTTTATCTGTTCAATGGTTGCTGTTAAGACGTACTATGGTGCGTCTTTTTGGAATGAATCGATTTAACCTAAGAAGTATTAGGAGATTATTGTGAGCAAATCAATTTTCGAGTTGGTGGATGAACTACCAACCAATAACTTGACTGTTTCTGCATTGCGATCGCTCGATTTTATCGCTCCTGGCGAGTGGCAAAACGTGGTTGGCTTTGTGAACACAATTAAAGTCGTAACTGGTGAAACTGACGAAGATTTCATTCAGCAAATTGGCGACAGAGCAGTTTATCTCTACAATGATCGTTCTCAGGGATATCAAAGAGCCATGTGGCTTTATCAAACAGTTGATAGTACAGATAAAGCACTGGGGGCAGCGGCTTTAGCTAATAAAGTTGGAGAGAAAATTCCTCTTTTAGGTTTTTTAAATAAGGTGACTCCTAAAGCCGAGAAAGCACAAACCATTGACTTATGCCTGAAACTTGTCGCTGAGTTAGTCGCCTTCTGCCAAATTAACGGTATTCCCGGAGACAGCATTGGGGATTTTGTTGGGGCTTTAGGTGAATATAGCGGCGAGTCTTTCATACGTATGGCAGCACTAGTTAGCTTTGATGGTTTGATCCCTTTAGGTTCGGGATTTATCGACAAAGCTTTATCTTGGATTAGTCAGACAACTCCACAAGAGTTAGAAAAAAACTCAACCTTCCAGAATATAAGAAACGACATTCCCGGTCAAGATTCTGGTAGTAAACTGAATTTTATTGGCGAAAGCTTTAACTCAGTGACAGGCTGGATGGGTAGCCTCGTTTCCTCCAAAGATTTAAATCCACAAAAAGTTGCAAATAACTTGCAACTTTTTGTGGACTTTGCCGGTGACAAGCTGGATTACCTTGCAGCGCTTTTGGATGTATCCACAAATTACTACGAACATACAGGTACGCAGACTTTGGCACGTCGTTTAATCGAACGAGCTGTAGCTGAAATTTAGCTTGCAAAAGTAAGATAAGCATTTAGCACTTAGCACTTAGCACTCAGCTACGAACGAAATAGACATCTCTAGAATTTAGATTTTAGTCAAGGTAGCAAAAAACCGAACAAACTCATTTTCACCAGATGTCTGATTGTATCAAATAAAAATCATGCAACCTGAGATCTGCTAGCTAATGGCTAAATGCTTACAAAGAAGTCTTTTTTTGATGAATGTTCCAAAATCAATTTAAAAAGTAAAAAGAGAATCCCCATAAATAAATACGCGGAGATTTCAACCATGACGCGAAGCGAGCCTACCAGAAGATTCTGTTCGGCAGACTTCGGGCGAAGCTCTGGGGACGGAAGCTTCCGCCCCCAAGACTTCGCGCCTTGAAACTTGCTGCACTTTACAAGGAAACAAATCTTGATTTTTTTCCCTCAATAAATAATGGTGCCTTTGAACCGATTTTATTCCAAGGTGTCAAGCCGTTATTGATTAAGGCAACAGGACATGGAACCCGTCAATCATGTCGCACAGACAAATACGGATTTCCTAGTCGCCATTGTGCTAGAGAGAAAGTTCATTTCGGTTTCCAGACGGGTGACATCGTTAAAGCTACTGTCACTACTGGCAAAAAAATTGGAACTTATGCAGGTAGAATCGCAACCCGTGCAACTGGTAGCTTTAACATCTCAACTAAAAATGGGTTAATTCAAGGAATTTCGTATCGTGTTTGCAAAATTATTCATCGCAAAGATGGATATGGATATGGATATGCTTGTTAAAACAAGCGTTCGTTTTTCCAAGTAAGGGTTAAAACCACACGGTTTCCAAACGTATCGGAGATTTTTAGATGAAGGCACGGCAATACCATACCTTCATCTCGATAAATTTAGATTCGCTACAATCGCTGATAAGTGCGGTTCAAAACTTTGAAAACTGTCAAGTGTCTCAAACTTACCTGTTCCTCTTGTTGAGTCAAAAGCAGTGGTAATTACATAAAGAGCAGTGCCGTCGAAGGCAACATAGCCTGTGTATTTTTCTTTGACTTCATCTTGTTGCTTTTCCTCAAATCCGTAATGCATTCCCCGAAGCTTACCAACAAGTGCATTTTGTGGGAGTTGTAGTGAGAAAGTAACGTTCTCACCAGAGGTAACTTGACTATCTTTAGATAAAACCATGTAACGATCTGTAATCCAAGCTTTTAGTGCTGTAGATATTTGAGATTGGTACTTCTGATTTTGGTAGTCTTGGTTTGCATCTAATGGGATGCCAGCAGATTTTAGCATTTTTTGAAAATCTGCTTGCTGTCCAAGCGGGTACACTCCCATTTCCACTGTACCCAAAAGTTTTCCTTTAGAGGAGACGCACAATAGGGAGCCATTTTCTTTGCAAGCCGCAACCTGCCACTCAGGAGGTGCAACAGTTTTGCCAAGTATACTCTTCCAGACATTGCCCTCGCTCAAATGAGAGTTTGTCGAGGCAGTCATGGAAACCTGTGTTCGATTAGCGTTACTTTCTATAACTGGCTGATGCTGCACGTTACTGAATAAAGAAAAGTGAGGAAAAGCAAATTTTACTACCGGAGGTGCTAATGCCAGCAGTATCATACCAAGTAAAACATGATAAAGACGCAACATTTTTCCTAAGATTTTCCGTACTTTTAAGACTGCGGAGTGACTAAGAAAGAACTTAGAACTCACAACCTCTCTCACGGGTGTATGAGTGAATCAAAAAGATTGTAACTCACAGATCAGATTTGCATGGTGATTTAATTAACCTCTAGATCGAAGCTTTTTTGATTTAACACTCTTCATAAATTGAGCCAATGACTATAAAGTAGCCCAAAACATTAAATAATCTGACTACGAATACAAATTACTAACGATCTTCGCAAAAGTAATTTTCCCCTACATCTGTATTATCCGGTAAGCCACAAGTCTCGAGAACTACTTCCAGATATTTTGACATCTCCCCATACCTAAAGGCAAAGGGGATACCGAAGAGTTTTAGCCGTATCTCTTCGGTATCCGACTGTCGGGCAACTGATATTCACTTAGACCAGATAAATCTAATTGAATACTGATTGTCTCATAGGCGGGTGAGGGTACTCCTTGCACTTTGGCAACGATGACTTCCAAGGCATAACTTTCCCACAGTCCTTGGCAAGGTGTCTTTTTATTTGGTGGGAAGACAAGTCCCGCTCGGGCTTACCCCATGCCTAAAGTTAGGGGCTTGCGCCCGATGATTTTCGGTCAGTCGTCTAATAACAAATACGGAGGCAAATAGTTACAAGCGAAAAACTTTTTTTTTATTTATAGCCAGTCGTTTGCTGTCTATAACGTTGTTTTTGTCTGGCAACAGCTTTACGCTTTTCTTTCTCTATTGGAGTTTCAAAGTGACGCTTTTTTCTCATGTCTTGAAAAATTCCAGCCCGAGAAACTTGGCGCTTAAATCTTCGCAAAGCTGACTCAATTTCTTCGTGATCTCGCAAAACTACTTGCGTCATTCTCGTTCTTCCTAATCTGGATGTACACTTGAAAGCTAAAGAAAAAACCATCAACCAGAGTCGAAGCTTTACTTTTATTTAAAGGATTGGATAAATCTAAGCTAACGCTTTTTACCTGCTTTTTTTTTAAATATATTTTTTAGTTATATCATACCATATTTATTTTTTTAAGTCAAGCTGAGTTTGAATTGTTGTGCCATTACCATCGACTACCTCCTTTACTGGAACCTGAGTTCGATATAAAAATATCTCCAGTTCCGGACGTAGGGGCGCTCCGGCCGGAGCGCCCCTACCAAGGATTTCAAAAAACGCATAATTAATTAATTTTCGGAGATGTCTATTGTAATATTTGCGGGATTTGGGTTAAAGCTCATTTGACCAAGAACGGGGTGTCGGGTGTGGGGGAAGATAAAACAACCACACCCCGTCAAGGGGTACAAGCCCCTACATTTATGTATAGGGTTGCCTACACCCTACCCCCTACACCCTTTTCATGGATGTAGATTGACGCGGAGACACCGAGACGCAGGGACAAGGGAGAAAAATCAATCCGGCAAAATAATCTTGACAGACTACTACTCAACTCTGAGGATTATACGGTATTATACTTAAAAGGCTGTATAAAATGAGAAAAAAACACAAAAAACATAAAGTTATATTAAGATATGTTAAGAAATATTATTGAAAGTGACAATAGAAAACACTGTACTAATAAGATCATCTAAACAGAAATAATTACCAACTTTAATTTCGTGAACAAGATAATAGGACTTACGCACTATACAAATTGAATATCTTGTGTATTAACGGATAATGGTCGTTTCTGACTTGTAGGGGCTTTCCCGTACCCCTTCTCTTAAGCAAGCGTGACAAGTAGTCTCCGCTACTGAGAAGGGTACGGCTGTTCGCCTCTACAAGTCGGAAAAACTCTCTTTCGTGGAAAAATCAAAAGTTGAGGCGCTAAAAATGCGGCCAGCATATCAGACGATTTATGTCAATGCGTAAGTTCTAGATTAATTAAAGAGCTGAGCATATATGTTGCAGCTGTAAGCGTTAAGGCTGTCCTTAGTTCTTCTGTAACTACTGTTACTAGTCCAAAGTCATCTTAAATAGTTGACAGTTTACTATTGCTAAACAAAAAATATTCATAAGAATATCTTATAGAGGAAAACCAAAAAATGTGCATTCCAATGTTATTTACTTTATGGGCTTTCGGAGGTTAAAAAATGAGCTTGCCACCGCCACTACCGGATAATGAGATAGGTAGGCTTGATGCACTTCATCAGTATCAAATTCTCGATACTCCTTCAGAAAAAGTATTTGACGATTTCACTTTCTTGGCAGCACAAATTTGCCGCACCCCAATTGCCCTTATTAGTCTGATCGATGGGAACCGACAGTGGTTCAAATCGAAAGTGGGCTTGACAGTCCCAGAAACTAGCCGAGATTTGGCATTTTGTGCTTATACAATTTTGCACTCACAACCGTTGCTTGTCAGAAATGCATTAGAAGATCCGAGATTTTCTACAAATCCTTTAGTAACTTCTGATCCTAACATTCGGTTTTACGCTGGTGCACCCCTCATAACACCTGAGGGATTTGAGATTGGAACGCTCTGCGTGATTGATACGGTACCGCGAGAACTGAGTTTGGAACAAGTGGAGTCCTTAAATGTATTAAGCAGTCAAGTTATGGCTCAGTTTGAGTTGCGGCGTAATGTCATGATTATGTCCCGCAGTATCCTTCAGCGTCAGCAGGCGGCTGCCAAACTTCGCCGCCAGCAAGAATTTGTCGAAATTTTCTATTACCGGGGAGTGGAAAAAGCTCGAAAAGGAGACTACAAAGCAGCGATCGCAGACTTTAACCAATTCCTACAGCTTAATCCCAAAGGTTTTAAAGCTTACTATAACCGAGGACTTGCCCGTCGCCACCTTGGAGACTTGAAGGGAGCAATAGCAGACTTTGATACATATCTGCGGTACAATCCTAAGGATGTCGAAGCTCGCTATGACCGAGGGCTTGTTCGATCTGAATTTGGAGACTATAAAGGAGCAATGGCAGATTACAGCTTTGCCATGCGTATTAAGGTGCATGATGCCGTTTTCGAGTCAGGGCCAGTCTTTCCTGACCAAGTAGACAAAAAGCAAAATCCAGTATTTAATTATACGGAAATACTACAGATAAATCCTCAGAACACTGAAGCAAATTTGACTGTGATTGACGTTGACTCAGAATATCAGTCAGACCCAACTGTTAGTTACACAGATTACAATATAGAGTATCAGCCGGGAGCAGTTACCAGTTACACTGAATCTGGGAAGGTTAGTGTCAAGAATGCCGAAACTTATATAGGAATCATATTTGATTTCTGAAAAAAACTACGAGATAATACGTAGTG
>CALMVQ010000212.1:0-14350 GCA_937873135.1 uncultured Scytonema sp.
TTTACTAGCTTGGCATTATCCTATCAATTTGGCACGTTAAGTACGCAAGAGCCGAAAGTACAGCCAAAGTCAATCAGTAATTATCTTGAATATTGGTTTGTCCTGTCTATTAGATCATCAATCTAATCCATCCATTTTTCATGACTTCTTTACTTTATCAGTATAAATTGTTTGCGTTGTTTAACTATTAATACTTTATGGGTTAACAATATATAAGTCAATTAGGATAAGTTATGGAAAGTTAAGGAGATGGTTGAGTTACTGAGCGAAAATCTATTCAACGTATTTTCCGGTTTTGAGGTCGCTCCTCTGATTTGGATGTACATGAATAGTCTGAGATGTCTACTATTTCATTGCTATCTTGAGGCTCCCCCTGCCTGCCTTAACGAATAAATTCCTTAACCGAACGGTATTAGGAAGGGAGTAGCTGGTTCATGGCAACACCTTTACTGTAAGAATCACGGTTATAACTATGTTTAAATTTTACACTGATTGTCCAGCCGTGTCATCCTTGCCTATATAATCGATCGTGAAGACACAGAGCCCCGACTTCGTAAGAGTTTTCGGCGATCTGTATCTTCAGTTTTCACAAATCAAATAGGATTGCGATAGCTTAATTTCAGATGCATTTGCCCTGCCTACTTTAATGACTGTATCAATCCACCAATGGCACTTGAAAATATGGATCTTAGATGTGTTTTAGCTTACAACAACTAGCAGCTAAATACATTAAAGTAAAAATAGAAATTAAGCAAAATAATCAGTGATAAAAGCTATATAATTAGGTTACTGTTGAAAACGTAATATTAGGGAGCAATTAGATGAACGACGTATTGAACGTTCTTAAAAAAGCAGTGTTATTAACTGTAGGCACGGTAAGCTTGGTTATCGGTGTTGTGGGAGTTCTTCTCCCCTTAGTACCAGGGACACCATTTCTAATTTTGGCGGCAATCTGTTTTGGGGCGTTGATGGCTTAGTATATCAATTTATAGCACTTTCTCTAGCTTTGATTTGAAAAAATGTTGAGTTTTGAGTAATGAAGTAAAAACTAACTACTAAAATCGGCAATCGATTTCCTTGCTCTCATTGAACTCAAAACTCAGCATAGCGATATTCATAATTTTTTTTTATTGATTTGATAGTAAAAAACATTTGATTTTATCAAAGCCGCCGCATATATTGAAATCAAGACTTCCTTAATCAGTAAGTAAAATTTATCCAAACTTGCAGGAAAAATTGAGGCTACTATGAATAAGCACCTTGCAAATATAGATTATAAAATTGTTCATACAACTCCTGGACGCATCCGCATTAGTGTTCCCCGGTTGAAAAATGATTTTGAATGCGCCAGTCAAATTGAAAAATTGCTGAATTCTCTTAATTATGTTGTTAGGGTGCGGCTCAACCCTGTGACTTCCTCAATCGCAATTCGCTATGAAGCCAGTGCTATTTCAGATCAAGCTGTTGTTGAACAGATTGACAATTGTTTTAGGCAAATGATGCCAACAAATATCTACCAGCAAAATCAAAAGCAGTTTAAAGCCCTTGATAAAAAAGTAGAAACCGAAGAAGGACTAATCGGTTTTCACGGAAGTGAGGTTTTTGGTGAGGTTGTTGGCGAAATAGTTGGTGGCGTTCTTGGTGAACTCTTACTAGGACCGATTGGAGCTACTATTGCCTCAGAGGTTATGGGAAGAGCAGGGGGATTAGTCGGAGAATCGGTTAGTCACGAAGTGGCTGATGTTATGGGACTCTTACAACATTTAGAGTGCCAAGCGACAAAGAAGATAATGCCGCTTCCATCTAAGTTACACCAGCCTGAAACAAGAGGCTTAACCGTATTTCATTTGGCAAAGTTGTGGCAGACTTCAACTAGCATCATTAGCGCTCAGGCAGATAAAGGGGTTATGACTTTCGAGCGCTGGAGTCAAGAAAAGTATAGTATCCAGTGGACTTTTGTACTGTCCGATCCGGCAAACTCAAATTCTGAAAAGCTGTTTTTTCCTGCATGACTGTTAAAGTTTTTCTGCGTCGCTGAATCTGGCGTGAACCTCATCAACTTCTTGTTGCATTCCCCTAACAAGTCTGGGAGAACGGAAACTTTGCTTAAAAAACCAGCCACAAGTGATAATTATGTAGATCACGAATAGCCAGGGAAAAGCATTGTAAGGAGCTTCAGGAGGTGGGAAAAGCTTACTACCGGGAATTCCCACACTACCCAAAATCGGAATCATCATAAACGCTACTGCCAGCACACTGAAAACCACGTCTAAAGTTTTGAGTTTTCTAATGTTGTGCAGGTAAATTGGCGCAGCAACGGAAATCAGCACATACACCGTTAAAAATCCATAGCTAGAAATTGCGCCTAAATAACCCATACTCTCGAATAGTGGAACGCGGAAGAAAGCCATCACCGTCGGCACGAGAAATGTAAGGATTGAACACATTGTTACAGCAATGTAGGGTGTCTTATTAGATGAATGTGCTACACCCAGCTGGGAATTAAATAAACCGTGACGTGCCATCATAAAGAATATCCTAGCTGCTGGATTGATACAGCCAAGCACACAAGCAAAGAAGCTAAATAAGGCACAAAATGCCACTATTTCGCCTAAAAAACTTACTCCCGCTTGTTGGGATAAAAAACCGAGAGGTTCTTCAGTTTTAGCAATGGAAACTCCAGTACCGCTAAATCCCAATACCTCAATATAGGTTGTCAAAATGAAGAATGTACCAGCCAGGATAGTACTCCCCATTAAAGCTCTGGGGATTGTTTTCAATGGGTTTTTCGCTTCATCACCCAAGCTAGTAGCACTTTCAAATCCAGAAAAGCCAAACATGACTAGCACAAGTCCCGTTGCCACGCTACCTGGAGTGACACCTTGTAAAGTTAATTGCGGCATATCCAGGGCAAAACCCTTGTGCGCCCAGATGATGATGCACAAAATTGAAATTAAGACAAGGGATGCTCCCTCCATCCACAGCATAGCTACAGCACTTAGCTGGATCTCTTTATAAGCTGCATACCAGGCAATCCCAGCACCGATTGCTAACAGGGTAATACTGCTCAGATGGATGCTTAAATGACCGATTAAAGTGCCGCTGAAGTTGGCAAAACCGCATAAAGTAGACATCCCTGTAAATAAATAAGCAAGCACTAAACTCCAACCGCAAATTACACCCGCCGTGGGACCTAAACCTTTGACAATGTAAGAGTAGAGTGAACCAGGAGAAGCAGAGCGACCAGCAAATTGATTGATGTTGATGCTGACAAAAACTAGCCCAATCAAGCCGATGAGAAAACTTAGCCAGGTGCCGTTTCCAGAAAGGGCAATAATTAAGCCAATGTTAGATGCGGGGATTGTGGTGGGTGCAATCACAGCAAAGGATTGCGCGAGGACTTCCCCGAAGGAAAGGCAGTCTGGTTTTAAGCCGTGAGCGCTTTGAGGTGATTCTATTTCTCTTATCATGTTGCAATTTTTAAAGTTGGTAAAAGCACATAAATTCCGAAAAAATGGTAGACGGGAAAATTTGCGTTCTACCATTTTTGATTTCAGCGCAATTTATACTTCGGAATTATCTATGGTCGAGAGCTGGGGGTAACGAAGACGCCTTCAGAAGCAGTTTTATTTATCTGACTTTCCGGAAGGGAAATTTGATCTAAATCACCATGTAGTCGCTGTTCAGCTTCTGAGAGTGCGCTTCTCTCTAGAGAACTGCTGAGAGGGGTAATACCGCCTGGACCTAACAACGGACGCAAACCGTTTATTTCAGCGAGGATGGCTGAACCATTGTTAATAATGATTGCCAAAACAGGATCGAGGGCAAATAAAACGCCTGAGAGGGCGGCACCGATGTTGGGAACTCCGACGATGACAACGTTTTGCCAGATAATTTCCATCGCCTGTTTGGCAATCTTAATCGCATAAATCAAACCCTGCAAATTATCTTCCATCAGTACGATATCGGCGGTTTCTCTAGCAATATCGGTTGCTCCGGCAAAGGAAATTGATACATCTGCATAGGCGAGAGCGGCTGAGTCGTTAATGCCATCGCCGCAGAAGGCTACAGTTTTGCCAGTGTCGTGGAGTGCTTTGACTACTTCAACTTTGCGCTCTGGGAAGGCTTCTGCATAGATGTTGTTGGGTTCTATGTCTAAATCTTTGGCGATCGCTTGAGCAACTCGCGTTACATCCCCACTCAGCATATACGAGCTGATGCCTTGCTCCCGAAGTTCTTGTATGACGCCTTTACTCTCAGTTCGAGGAGGATCGCTATATATAATAACACCCAAAAGTTTTCCACTCTTAGCTACATATACCAGGGAGTTACTACCCGATTTAATATTTGGGTATTGCTTGTCTAAAAAGTTTAAGGGGATGTTTTCTTGCTGCATCAAGCGGTGACTGCCTACAAGAATTCTCTCATTTTTTATGTCGCATAGTATACCTAAACCTACTTTGTAATCCCAGGCTTCGCAGTTGTAAAGCTGTATGCCTTCGTTTTGGGCATGACGGACGATCGCCTCAGCTACTGGATGCGTTAACCCTTGCTCGGCTGAGGCTGCTAGCGCTAGCAATTCCCGCTCTGATGTGCCGGCTTTGGTGAGTTTCACGCCTGTTACTTTGGCATGTCCTTGGGTGAGAGTGCCTGTTTTATCAAATACAACGGTGTCTACCCGTGCGAGAATTTCAATGGCTCGACCGCTGCGGATAAAAACTCCATTGCGGGCTGCATAAGTAAGGGCAGAGAGAATTGTCGTTGGTACCGATACCCGAATGCCAGTACCCACGTCGAGGGTTAAAAGAGCGATCGCTCGACCGAGATCCCCTGTTACCAAACCTACACCTGTCCCCACCAATAGGGTAGGAACGACTGCTTTGTTGGCGATGGTGGCTGCATAGTTCTCCACCCTGGTGTCATGCACGGGAGCGGACTCCATCAGCGATACAATCACGCCTGCACGGGTGTTGTTACCCGTCCGCTCAACGAGGATGCACAAATTGCCATTTACCAGCAAAGTTGAGGCAAAAACTTCATCTCCCTCACAGCGAGTCACGGGTACTGACTCACCGGTGAGTTTGCACTGGTCAATTAACCCAGTACCTCGCAGTATATGACCGTCTACGGGAATCAGATCCCCAGGATAGACGATGACGTGATCTCCTTCGACAACGTCTCTGACAGGAATCTGCACTTCCTTACCGTGACGTTCTACGAGTGCATACTTACCTAAACAGTCAAGCAAATCGAGGGTTGTTCGTTGGGTACTACGCGCTGTCATGTCGCGAATGACTTCACTTCCCTCAATCAGAGTTAACATAAACGCCGGCGCAAAGTAAGTACCCCGGAAGGTATGTAAACTGATTGTCAGAGCATCAAGAAAGTCGATGTTGAGTTGCTGCTCTTGCTCGATGGCTTCCCAGGCTCGCTGGAATACTGGTACTGCTGCGAAGAATATAGCACCTCCAATCAAAAGCCCAGGGAATGGTAAGCCAATGATAGCGCCAAAGCTCAGTGCCATACTGACTAAAGATGGACCTAGCCTTTCCCAGTAGTTAATTTCATGATTGCTTTCTGGATCGGTTGCTTTCTGAATCGCTGTTTCATCGATTTGGGCATGGGTAGCCTGCTGAATGGCTGCAAACAGCTTTTCTTCAGCTTTGGCGATCTCTTGAGCATTCACTTTATAAGAGTACTCAACTGCGATGCAACTGACTCGCTGATTAATTCTAACTTCACTAACCTCATCAATAGACTCAACCAGATATTTTAACTTGTGGGCATACTCGGTATCTGCAGCAAGTCGAGGAATCGAAATTCTGATGCGTCTTGCATTTTTGTGAACAACCTCATAACCCACTATTTGTTGCAGTTTATCGACTTGTGCAACTCCTGGCGATAAATTCGCCAAGTCTAATTTCGATAAGTCTTCTGAAAGACTAAGCTCAATACAGGTGAGAATTTTTTCTTGGATCAAACTACTAGAAACACCTTCAGTTTTGTACTCTATAGCGATTGATTTCGCTGCCGAATTTATCCGCACATCAGTTACTAAACTGAAGGATTCAATTACCTGTTTCAGAGTTTGAGAATATTCCAAATCCTCTGCCACTCTGGGAAGGAAAATCCTGAGCCGCTGCTCATTTTTATGCACAACATGATAATTTAGTTCTTCTACCTCATTGGTTGAAGAAATACTCTCTGCTGTAGTCAACATTTTAATCGGCCTTTCAACTTTATGAGAGTTTTTGTGAAAACATTATTGATGGATTACAACGAGCGGTGTTTTTATTTTTTTATTTCCCTTCTGTTGCAATTTTAAAATTTCCATGACAATATGAGCCAACAGCCAGTACTAAGTAAATGGACATACAGGACTCCGATTTGATTCTTGAAAACACACTGAGACTAAAAAGCCCATTTGATAAGGGTTCTACCTTAAATCTTATTCAGAAATCAAACAGGATTCCTATATTGAAGAAGAACTCAGAAGTACGGGCGGATTTAATTCATTAGATAACTCGTAAGTCAACACAATATCTTGTTAAACCCGTCCGTACAGAAGTCAAAATCAATCAGTCGGGTATTCAAACCCACCACTTAGAAGCACCACTACATCTTCAATTTAGTGGGGTTCTAAAACCTATTTATTCATTCGTCAATCGTTTAGAAGTCATGCTGAATTATGACTCCTGACTCCTGACTCCTGTGTGCTGAATTCTTACAATAAATCATTCAGTTATGAGCGAGAATCTTCAGTGACTATTTCTACGTGATGAGGTTTTGAGTTCTCTGATTCTGATTGATTTTTCTTCTGCATATGCTCAGTCTTAGCGTCTGCTAAGAGATCTCTAAATGATTCTTCAGCTTCCGAAAAAATAGTTTGGGCATTTTCTAATGCTTCAAATCCCCATACTAAACTTTTTTTTGTAAACTCTTTTGTGGACTCTGTTAAAGATTCAGTTATCTGAGAATTAGAATCGTTTTTGCCGAGTGCAGAACCTAGTGAAGTAACAACAGGGGCTAAAATTACTGCACTAACCCCTATTGCTAATGCGGTTAATGGCTCAAGTCCGAGTAACAAAGCTTCAAATTCCATGCTGGTTTTACCTAATTAACTAATTAACAAACAGAAGTAAAAATTATGAATAAATCTGGATACCTTTGAGTGTAATCAGTTTGACAATATACTTAGTAAGCAGAGAGTGTAGATGCATGATTTTTTGCTAAACAGTAGGTAAATGTTGACTGTAAATTAGACGCTGTTGCGACAAGAGCAAACCTGCTTTAGAAGGTTTGCTCGGTAATCCAATTGAAATTAAGTATGTTTCGATAATAATACCAGAGTTTTGTGAAAATTCAAAGCAGACTACGCAAAATCTCGCCAATAGAGAACCGAAATGCTGCCACCCAAGGGCATGACGATGAAGCCCAGATCAATTGGATGATGTGGGGCTTGTTACGCAGAATCACGTTGTCATACCAATTTGCATTCAAAACCTTAATCTATAAATTACCATTTCCGACTTCTAAATCGCGAATACCGATTTTGAGAGTTACGTTTTAGAACGCGAATTGGGATCACCGTATTGAGTGGCAATTTAAGGATGTAATGAAGTGCGATCGCCACTCTTGAAGCCCCAAAGATATACCCTTACACAATGGTCACGCCGCACCGGGAGCCGCAATTCTTGGCTCTATAAGTGATCGCAACTAGCAACGTCCCGTCAAGTGCAAGTTTTTTGGGAGCATTGAAAGGCACACTTCGTTCGAGATAATCCTGAATGTTTGCAGGTATATTGGAGTGGTCAGGTCAGTATTGAGCTTTGCGGGATTTAGCTCTCAATACTGTTTGTGAGGAAGCGTCTTGTCCAAATATCGGTGAGTGTTTTAAGGCTGGAACTGCGACATTCTTAATTATGGGGCCTGCTCGCGTGCCTGTCCCTACTGCGATATTGACTTTGAGATAAAAACCCAAACCCCTAGATCCGACGGAACCAACACGACTTGGGGAAGCAGTACGTCGCATGAAACTAAATCATGTGGTCATCACTTCTGTGAACCGAGATGACTTACCGGATGGCTGACTTTTCCCGCTAAGTCTTGAAAAGTCAGACCGGATGGTGGTGCGTCACAGTTTGTTCGGTGTATTGAAGCTGTTCGCCACCTTTATCCTTAACTTAATGAGGCGCTTTAAATACTGCGATGTGCTCGCTGGGGAATAGAAATGACAAATTCTGTGCCCTCACCAAGAGTGGAATGACATTCTAATTTGCCTTTATGCCTTTCCACCACAATTTGATAACTGATAGATAAACCTAAACCAGTACCTTTGCCAACAGGCTTCGTGGTGAAAAAGGGGTCAAATAGACGACTTCTAATTTCCTCCCTAATACCAAGACCATTATCAGCAATACGAATCACAATGGACGGGATAGAAGAATCTCCCCTATTGTCTATTTCTGTGCAAACAGTAATATTACTGGGATAATTTTTGTACTCTTGAGATGAATGCTTATACTCAGATTCTTCCAAAGCATCAATGGCATTGGCAAGGATGTTCATAAATACTTGGTTAAGCTGACCAGCATAACACTCTACTAATGGCAGGTTACTATATTTTTTTATGACTTTAATCTCGGTACGATTTGGTTGTTTTTTGAGACGATGTTGCAAAATCATCAGGGTACTATCAATACTTTGATGGATATCTGCTTTTTTAATTTCACTTTCATCCAAGCGAGAGAACGTGCGTAGAGATATAACAATCTCACGAATCCTTTCAGCACCGATTTTCATGGAAGTTAGTATTTTCATTAGATCTGAAGAGAGAAAATCAAGCTCAATATCTTCTATTTTTTTCTGGATTTTAGCGCTCGGATTAGGGTAGTTTTGTTGATAAAGCTGTACTAAATCTAGTAATTTTTTAGTGTACTCTTCAGTGTAGTCAAGATTGCCAAAAATAAAATTTACTGGGTTGTTAATTTCATGGGCAATACCTGCTATCATTTGACCCAAACTAGACATTTTTTCAGATTGAATCAGTTGGATTTGAGTTTGCTTGAGTTCGTCTAAGGTATTTTTGAGCTCGGCGGTACGTTCGGCAACACGATTTTCTAATTCAGCATTATTTTTTTCTATGTTTGTAAATGCAGAACTTAGTTGTTCTGCCATTATGTTAAAAGATTTACCTAGAATGTTAATTTCTTTAACAAGACTCACTTGCACTTTTTGCTCTAAATCTCCAGATGCCATTGATTCACTTGCTTCGCTCAAACGTAAAATAGGTTTACTAATCCATTGAGAAGTATAAATTACTAGCAAAATTGCTATCCCTAAAGCTAAAAAATAAAACAAGATAGTAATGCGGTTATTAGCATTGATTTGCGCCATGAAGTCTGATTCTGGTAAAACTACAATTACTAACCAATTCAGACCAAACTTATCCTGCCAAGGAGTAACGTGGATACAATGGCGTTCTCCTTGGAACTGAAAATTGAATTCCTGAGTTTTTTGAATTGCCGAAAAATTATCAATCTGTTTTTGCAAAAAATTGGCTGTAGCTTGAATTACTGGATCATTAATTTGAGTAGCACTTAGTCTTTTCATCTCACCATTTAATACTTGAAAATTAGGTTTCAAGCTGGAATTAGCTATTAATAGTCCATTGCGTTGGATGATAAAAATTTTCCCATGTGGACTCACATTTAATTGGTTAAGAAAATTACTTATGTTTGAGAGTAGAAAATCAATACCAAGAGTAGCAATAAGTCGTTGATGTTCATCATATATCGGATAGCTTGCAGTAGCAGCTATATATCCGTCAAAAGCTTCGTTAGGAGTAATTCTGCTCCAGATTGGTTTGCCAGCCTTTAGCGTTTCTATATACCATTCATCACTTAAAACATTATATTGAGTGGTATATACCAGCTTGGTACGATTTCCCTGATTATCGGTTGCGTAAGTATCATCTTTACCATTAGCAAAAATATAATCAATTACTAAGTCTTGCCCTTTTAACCAACGTCCGGCTCCTACTAATTCTCCAGTAGGAAGCGCATAGCCGATCCAGCTAATATTCTTATATACCTGCGCCTGTTTCCACAAGTAGCTTCCTGTGCCTTGAAAGTCTTTTAAATCAAGATGCCCTTGCTTAACTACACTGGCATTTATCTCGTTAATTTGATGTGGGATTTGCAAATAATTATCAAGATGCTGATCAACAGTCTTACTGGTTTCTGTCATTAACTGTTCAGCCAAGTCATTAACTGCCATCTCTCCATTCTTAAACGAGAGATACCACACTACTCCAACTGTACTAAATATTTGTAAAACAAATGGAATAATGAGGACAAAGCGCAATGGCAAATTTTTGCTCTTTTTCTCTTTAAAAAAGGGATTATTCATAATTTTCAGTTTTCAAAAGATATTTACCTCACTCAATGAAGAAGGAACTTGCTTTATTGCTCAAGCAAATCGTGAGTCATTTTATGTAAGTTTTTATGATAGATATTTGCGACTATTTAATGCTGGTCAAGGAAAAAGATTTACATCAGCAGAAGATATCATAGAAGCACTCGCAGCACTTGAAATTGATTACGAAGTTCATGTCATTTGCTATGATGAACGCATAGCTGTTAACGATAGAGAAGCCCTTGAAAAGTATATATTCCATGAAGCTACAATCAACTCATTCAGTAAAGAATATTCTTTAGAAATTCAATCATCAATTGTCAATGTCACTCTAGAAGACCTATTAAACCATCAGGAAATGGGTGAATATCTCAATTCACTCATTCAAAATTCAGTTTATCATTTCCCTGAAGAGATATGGCTGATATCTTTTAGTAAAAAATATCAGCAAAGCTATCATCAAAAAATTAATAAATCGAATAAGTCCATTGCCAACAACACAAACAATCCTATGCTACCAAATGGTAGAGATATGGTTAGGCTTGTTGAAACTGCATTACAGTTTATCATTCCCTGTCAAGAAAATGCCGAGAGCTTTCCTCTAAATGGATCTGGTTTCAAATGGTTACACCTTAGTGAGATCAATAGTGAGGTAGATAGTGCAATCCAGCTTGCCCAATCTGTTGGCGAAGGCTTACCAGAGGAGGCTAACTTTAACTTTGAAGCACTACTGCGTGATCTTTTTGAACGACTTGCTCCTTGCAGCATTAACACAAATAGTGGTGGTTATCTGGGTTTTATTCCTAGTGGTGGATTGTTTCATTCTGCTTTGGCTGATTTTATTGCCCTATCGCTCAATAGATATGTTCCAGTATTTATGGCTGCACCAGGACTTGCAGCAATTGAAGCTCAAACAGTACGTTGGTTATGCGATATTGTCGGACTCCCTTTAGAAGCAGGTGGAACTATTACCTCTGGTGGTTCCGTAGCAACTCTCACCGCCATACATACTGCTCGCAGTAGTAAAATCTCAAATCACGCTCCAGAAAAGCTTTTAAAGGCAACAGCCTACGTTAGTGAACAAGCACACTATTGTTTGGAGCAAGGCTTTGTGATTTGCGGATTTCCACAGCAGAACATTCGTAAAATTCCGGTTGATGGCAACTTTCGGATGCGTGTAGATATCCTAGAGGACACAATCAAACAAGACACACTTGAAGGTTTTCACCCATTTTTTGTGTCAGCAACCGCAGGAACAACCAATACCGGAGCAGTTGATAATTTATGGAAAATTGAAAAGCTGGCACGAAGGTATAGTCTTTGGTTTCATGTTGATGCTTCTTACGGAGGTTTCTTTAGGCTTACCAAACGTGGGACAACCATTTTGAAAGGAATTGAACAAGCTGATTCTGTTGTTATCGATCCCCATAAATCGTTGTTTCTTCCCTATGGAACAGGAGCTTTACTAGTGAAAGATAGAAATAAACTCAAGATAGCTTTCGATTTCACAGGTTCGTATCTTCCTAGCCCAAGAGATGTAGAAAATCCCTTGATTGATGACATGATGTATCTTTCTCCAGAACTCACCAGGGAATTTCGGGGACTCAGGATCTGGCTACCTTTAAAGATGTTAGGTACGAAAGTTTTCCGTGAACAGCTTGAACAAAAACTTGAGCATGCCCAATGGGTAACAGAACACTTATTACAGATTCCAAATATTCGTATTGTTGCACGTCCGCAACTTTCTGTTCTCGCTTTCAAGCTAAATCCTCCAGAATGTAACCTTAATCCGAAATTCTTGGATTTACTCAACAGAGAGTTTTTGGATGCCATTAATCAGCCAGGAAATATCCTACTTTCTCCATTTAGAGGAAGCCACAATAGAGATGGTGAATTTTGTATTCGGATGGCAATCCTCTCGTTCCGAACAACCTTAACTCACCTCAAGCAGGCCATAGTCGATATTCGTAATGCAGCTAGGGATGTCTGGGAAAAACTTGAAAAAACTTAACCTAACTTTCGCCAAAATAAATTTACTGACTAATTGATTCCTTCTACTCTTTTTATTCTCAATATATTTATGTTTGCTGTTATCGATAAATTTCAGTTAACTATGTACAAATGTGCAGATTAGGAGTCAACTATTAAGTTTTCCCAAGGAGATTAAATGAATATTCCAAGAAATATAAACATCGAATACACTGCATACAAGAATTTAGATCCCAAAGAGTATCTTGCCGAATACTATACAAATATCATCTTTGACGAGCAGTTGTGCTTGGAATTTTTAACTGACTCATTGCGTAAAATCTCACCAATATCTGTAGTACTTGAGTTTGGTAGCGGACCCGTTGTCTCTCACCTAATTCCGTTGACAGCCAAAGCTCAAGAGATCCATGTGGCAGACTACCTTGCTGGCAACCGTGCCGAAATTGAGAAGTGGATTACTAAAGAACCAGATGCTTACAATTGGCGACCATTTACCTTGGAGATACTGCGCCTTGAAAGCAATTCTAGCCCAACTGAAGCTGAAGCTGAAAAACGTGAACAACAAACACGTGATCGCATTACCGAGGTTCTATTTTGTGATCTGACCCAACCTGATCCCCTTGGTTCCCAAAGACGTGAATTTTACCCTTTGGTAACAGCTCATTATTGTGCTGAGGGTATCAGTCCAGACAAGGATAACTGGCAAGCCTATATGCGTAATCTTACGAGTTTGGTCAAAGCAAAGGGAGTTTTAATGATTACTGCGTGTGGTTCAGTGACTGCTGGTAGTTCAGGTGATTTCTATCGTGTCGGACATCAATACTATCCTTTAACTAAGCTCAACCCTCAAGATATACTGGACTGCTTCAGACAAAATGGTTTTATTGATGTAGACATCAGAGTTCGTTATTTGCCTGACCCTGGTGAACAAGGCTACGATTGTTTAATTTTTGCTTGTGGAGTCAAATCTGTATTGGTTTAAGGGGTATTACTCCCTTCCCACTGAAAAACTAACTATTATGTAGTAAATGTAGCACAAAGGGCAGCGATTGTCGCGCATTTCTCGACCTGACTTTTCCTCTTAAGTCTTGAAAAGCATGCTCACAGAGGATTTAGGGTATGTTACAAGATTTACAGTAGAATCAGCTAAGTGTAGTATTATAGGCGATAAGTCATGCTGGACTGGTGGGAGAAAAATTACTGAAAATGAAAATTTGGATTGGGGTTATCCCAAAAGAAACGGAACTCGGCGTACTGATCACCAATGGGTTTGAGGTCAAGGTGAAGAATCTTCATTGCTACTTTTCGCTGTCCAGAATTTCCCTGATTTGCTCTAATGTTGCGTCCTTCAGCAACAGAACTTACGCAACTGATGAAGAATTTGAGATTGAGCAACTGCTTTCCAAGCCGTTTGACGAACTGAAGCTAAGGGAGTGTTGAAAGGAGCCGGACGAGTCCCACCACCTAGAGCATTACTAATTAGTTTCAACAACCATTCCGGCTAGGGGTGGCTTGAAACTATACTATAACTCCGCATCACCTACTAGGGTTCCTACTATTTCAACAACCATTCCGGCTAGGGGTGTACAAAAATAAAAATCGGGATGACTGGATTCGAACCAGCGGCCCCTTCGTCCCGAACGAAGTGCGCTACCAAGCTGCGCCACATCCCGGCATGATAATACCAATACAAGGATATCACAACTTTGACAAAAATGGGGAGTGGGGGATAAATTTTAATTCATAAGTCCTGATTCAACTCCCAGGACGACTTATTGCTAGCATAAAATGTGTATATATAAACTTATAGAAGTAGATTGTGACTGTTAAACCAGATTGGTTGCGGGTAAAAGCGCCACAGTGGGAGCGCGTTGGTAACGTTAAAGAAATTTTGCGGGATTTAGCTCTCAATACTGTTTGTGAGGAAGCGTCTTGTCCAAATATC
>CALMVQ010000212.1:14450-17366 GCA_937873135.1 uncultured Scytonema sp.
GGTGAGTGTTTTAAGGCTGGAACTGCGACATTCTTAATTATGGGGCCTGCTTGTACGCGTGCCTGTCCCTACTGCGATATTGACTTTGAGAAAAAACCCAAACCCCTAGATCCGACGGAACCAACACGACTCGGGGAAGCAGTACGTCGCATGAAACTAAAGCATGTAGTCATCACTTCTGTGAACCGCGATGACTTACCGGATGGTGGTGCGTCACAGTTTGTCGATTGTATTGAAGCTGTGCGCCACCTTTCTCCTCAAACAACTATCGAGTTACTCATCCCTGACTTGTGCGGTAACTGGTATGCACTCTCGTCAATTCTTCAAGCACACCCAGAAGTGCTTAATCACAATACAGAAACTGTGCCGCGTCTGTATCGCCGGGTGCGTCCTCAAGGAAATTACGAACGGACATTGGAATTACTCAGGCGATCGCACCAAATAGCACCCGAAGTCTACACGAAATCCGGTATCATGGTAGGGCTTAGCGAAACGGATGAGGAAATCCGGCAAGTGATGCGGGATTTACGGGCACAAGATTGTGATATTTTAACCATCGGGCAATACCTCCAACCTACTCAAAAGCACTTGAAGGTGGATCAATTTATCAGTCCAGAACAATTTGCTGCCTGGAAAGCATTTGGTGAAGAAATAGGATTTTTACAAGTTGTATCTTCGCCCTTGACAAGAAGCTCATATCATGCAGAAAAGGTCAGAGAATTAATGAAGCGCTATCCTCGTTCAAAGAGTTAGGTGTGAGTAGGGGCGGGTTTAATCGAAACAACATATGCGCCAACACAACATCTGAAAAAACCCGCCCTGACAGTCGAACCAAAGTTAAGACAGATTTAAAACGAAAGAATGGGGGTTTTAGCCATGTTAGTCAATGAGTTGTGGACTAGGAACTTGTGTGTCAATCTCTGCTTGAGATAACGCGGGGATTAACCAGTCGCTTTCACCAGCCTTGAAAACTTTAGCAGGTTCAACATTCAATTTGATTGCACCAGTTGCCGGATTAGTTATAGCAACCGACTGTGTACCGTCAACGAACTTAACGGCAATTGGTTCAGTTAGCTCTTGTGCTGGAGTATTTGGGCTGAGAACTACCTGAGTACCTGCGGGCAAGTAGATCCCATCACAATCCCAATCATCATCCGTGATTTTTCCTGCTGCCAAGTAGTAGAGTTGGGTTGGGGATTTTTTCGGTTTATTAGCATAGACTGCCAATGTCCTTCCAGTTTCATTACGGCACTGCGCCCGCTTCTTAGCAGTTTCCATAACATTTTTCTGAAGCTGCAATTGTGCCAGTCGCTGCTGGAATTCCTCAGGTGTATAGCCAGCTTGCTCAGGTGCATCCTTCGCGGTTATAAGTTGATTGAGTGCCTGAGTTACCTCAGCATAGTCAGCCCCTTTTGTGAAATCCTTGCCTGCCCAAGAAGGTTGAGCAATCATCAAATTAACGATAAATACGAGAGCCACAAGAACAATTTTGAAAATCTGCATATTTTTCTCCTTTCCTTATATTTGATACTAGCGTCTGTATTGACAAAAAATGTTATGCCTAAGTTAGAACTTGTTTAATACTTTAGTAAGAGATGATAAATTGGGAATGGAAAAATCTCATAGTTTTCGCTCAATTACAATTAGAAAATTTAAACTTTTAGTTTTGGACTTTGAATTGTTTTGATAAGCCCCATTAAAACTAAGCAAATAACTGTCAAAACAAATGGAGTTAATGAGGCACTGTCTAAGATAATAAACACGCCTAAGCCTATCAAGACAAAGGGAATAAAATTATGGCCATAGTGGGTTAGTAGATTGGCGATCGCACTTTGACAAGTCAGCTTGTATGCTATGTAGCACCAAAACCCAACTAATAGCAGAAATACTCCAATAATTACCAGCAACTCAGAGACTACAGTGTTCGCAAACAATGGCATATATATCCCTACGTTATCACTGCCATTGGCTATAGTAATAGCCGCTACACTATAAGTCTGGGGAGACATAAAACAAGCATTGGCAGAAGCTTGATAAGACTCTGTTTTTAACTCCGTTGGAGATAAGGAATCGCTGTTTAAATTCAGTAACCTATTTAGCCCAATAGTGATAGGAACTAAACCCAGAAGTCCAATCAAATGGGATGGTAATACTGAACCTCCCAGAAAACCGACTAGGCTGACAATGATCAGAGTACAGAAGCCCAGGTACTGGCCAATCACGATGTGCTGACGATGGAAAGTTGGATTTACCTGAGAAAATAATAATGTAAGGATGACTAAATCATCTAGATTGGTGGCTATAAAAGCTGTGATTCCAGTAGTAATTGCACTAATGAGTTGATTCATTTTTCTCTTCAATATTATCGCTAGCACTGTATAAATTAGCATTGGTTTATGTCTGCAAAGGTATTATCTGCGCTCCGGGCGGATCTGGGCACAGAGCAGGGGGCAGAAGGGAAGAAAGACGTTTTCAGGTATGCCCTTTTGCCATGCCTAATTGGGTTTAAGAACTGAGCTAAATCGTCGATGAGCGTAGTCTACAATTACAGGGGTATTGAGATCCTCTGGGGGTTCATAAAAGACCTCTGCTGCCTTCTTCAATACCCTCTATAAACTTGGTTAATCAACGCGAATCTTCTCTTAACACCTTTAGTTGGTAGTGCTAGCCAGAATCATGATCTACCCCGACTTATTGAGCCGATACATAATATGTCCTTAACCGAAGCGTCCACTGATATATTCCTGAGCTTCTGTGGTTGTAGGAGAATTGAACATTTTTTCTGTTGGACTGAACTCAACTAATTTTCCCCGATTTTTGCCATGCTCGTCAATATATGTATTGAAAAACGCCGCCCAATTAGGGAGCATCCCAATTTGGCAGAAACACATTATTCGCGAGGCTATCTCGCGAATA
>CALMVQ010000213.1 GCA_937873135.1 uncultured Scytonema sp.
AGAAAGAACCTTATTTTGTAAGGGTTTTAACTATTTCAGATGGGTGGTTTATTTTCGCCGATCTGTACTAGCAATTGCAAACGTTGAGAATAATTGGTTCGGATTTTTCTAGGTAAAACTATATCTGGGTAAAGGTTTCAGTTTTTACATCGAGCGAAAGTGATCAAAGAGGGTGAATTCTAATGCTTAAATTCTCAAAATGCTACTCACTGCGCCAAGTTGCGTTCGGTGGTAGAGTGTTTGTTACGACTGCTAGTCTATTTGTACTAAGCTTTTTTGGGTGTAGCTTAACCTGTGCTAAGTTACACAATAGTCCAAAAGCCTTGGTCGATCAAGTCTGGCAAATCGTTAACCACGAATATGTGGATGCTACATTCAATCACGTTGACTGGCAAGCAACCAGACAAAGCTTGTTGAGCAAAGACTACACTTCCCGAGAACAAGCTTACACTGCCATTCGCGTAGCTTTGAAACAGCTAGGAGATCCCTACACCCGTTTTCTCGATCCCAATCAATATCAAGCTTTGACAGACGAAACCTCTGGGGAAACATCTGGGGTAGGAATTGCGATCGAAATGAACGAGAATAACGGGCGACTCATAATCGTGAAAGTGCTTGAGAAATCCCCCGCATTCAAGGCAGGCATTAAGATTGGGGATGAGATTCAAGCTATTAATGGCAAATCGATTCAAGGCATAAAAGTAGAAGATGCCTCGAAACTGATGCACGGTAAAGTAGGTGCACCAATCACCCTCAAGATTGAAAGAGCTATGCATCGTAGCTTTAACGTGAAGTTAACCCGTGCGAATTTGGAATTGCCAACAGTCAGCTATACTGTCAAGCCGTCAGATGGAAAGCGCATTGGCTATATCCGTTTAACTGAGTTTAGTGCTACCTCTCCTAATGAAATGCGTCGAGCAATCCAAGCACTCAAAGCCCAACATGTCGATGGGTATCTATTGGATCTACGCGGCGATCCTGGTGGTTTGGTAGATTCAAGTGTAGCAATTGCTCGGATGTGGTTGGATAATGGTGTGATTGTCCGTGAGGTAGATCGGATCGGGAAAATTGAGGAATTCAAAGCCGAAGGTACCGCACTCACTAAACAACCGTTAGTTGTGCTGGTAGATGGCGACTCGGCGAGTGCTAGTGAAATTCTCACTGCTGCTCTCAAAGATAACAACAGAGCAGTGGTTGTTGGCAGTCAAACCTTTGGCAAAGCCTTAGTGCAAGAAGTTGTTCCGCTCTCAGATGGTTGTGGGTTGGCAGTCACAATAGAACATTACTTTACGCCGAAAGGCACTGATATTGGTCACAAAGGGATTACGCCTGATGTCAAAATAGACTTAACACAGCCCCAGCAGCAGCAGCTAGAAGCTAACCCTGCTTTGTTTGCCACTCAATCTGATCCACAATACACGCATGCGATCGCTGTTTTAGGTTTTAACCAAAAATAAGTTGGTTACAATACGGTTCATTTACAGCAATTAGGGTAAATGAACCGCGTCTTTTTTGTCTCACGCATTCGGCGTACCCCTTCGGGGAAGGAAGCGTGACAAGCAGCGTCTCCTTGAGGAGAAGTCGTTCCCGTTCGCGTGGAGAGTTCAAATAGGGTTTGCAAGGCAACTGATGACGTTAGTCATACTCAAGATCCTCACTAAAGTTATACGCACATTTGTGACTATTTTCCTGGGTATATAATAATTTCTATTTTTACAATTAAGAAGTGTAAATCAAGACCGGTTAGGGTTTAATCGGCTCAAGACAAATGAATTAGTACTTGGAAAGTTCCTTATGAAACGTATTATTGTTGGTTCAATACTTTCTCTACCACTAGTGATTGCTGCTTTACCAGCACAAAAAGCATCAGCATTTGAAATTATTCTTAACCCTCATCGCCCACGCGTATATGTAGAACCCGTATATCCAGCGCCCGTATATTCAGCACCCGTATATCCAGAGCGTGCATATCCAGATAGATTTGCTGAAGAGCGTTATGAGCGTCGTGTTTGGATTCCTGCCCATTGGGATTATACCCCTTACGGTCGGGAATGGGTTCGAGGTTACTATGACTATAGGTAGCTTTCTTGTGATGATTCCATACATCTCCGCTTCGCCATAGATGTGGGCTTCAAAGAAATTAGTTGCGCCTGATATTTAATTTTTCCTTTTCATTTTTCTCACTTACACACACCACACTCGGAATCATAGACGTGATTCGGGGTGTTTTTTTTGGGTGTTTATATGCCGGAGTCATTGCTGTTCCTGTATATCCACCTCGCCGCAATCAGCGGATGACACGGTTACAAGCCATTGCAGTAGATGCACAGCCACAGTTCGCACTTACCACTACACCCATCATTGAGTTTATCGAACAGAGCTTTGCAAAAGAACCAGAATTGGCTGTTCTGCGTTGCCTAGCTACTAATGATATTGCCGATAACTTGGCAGATGATTGGCAGTCTCTGAATATAAAACCTGACACATTGGCTTTTCTGCAATACACTTCCGGCTCGACGGGAACGCCAAAGGGAGTGATGGTAAGCCACAAAAATTTACTACACAATTCTGAATTCATTAAGTCCGCCTTTGAACTCACCCCAGACAGTATTTCCGTATCGTGGTTGCCCAGTTTTCATGATATGGGACTTCTTGGCGGAATTATCCAGCCTCTATACACTAAAATCAAAGTCAAAGCCTGATGCCCCGTTTGAGGCATGTACTTATGACTGCGATCGCTATCAACTTTAATAATATCGTCAAACTAAGCGACGACCAATTTTACCAACTGTGTCGGGATAATCCCGATGTCAAATTTGAACGTAATGCTTTTGGAACACTCATTGTCATGCCACCAACGGGAGGAGAAACAGGAAGATGTAATGCCAAACTAACTGCACGATTTGTGGTGTGGAACGAACAAACCGAACTTGGTGAAGTCTTTGATTCCTCAACCTGCTTTAAACTTCCTAATGGTCCTGATCGCTCCCCTGATGTATCCTGGATAAAACTAGAGCGATGGAACGCCCTAAAACCAGAACAACGTGAAAAGTTTCCGACTATCGCTCCAGATTTTGTCTTGGAGTTAATGTCCCCATCCGACAGTTTGAGCGAAACTCAAGCCAAAATGCTTGAATATATGAATGCAGGTGTAAAATTGGGTTGGCTAATTGATAGAAAAACTCGCTGCGTTGAAATTTACCGACAAGGGCAACCAAAAGAAATATTAGAGTCCCCTACAAGCTTATCTGGGGAATATATATTACCTGGTTTTGTTTTAGATTTACGCCTTGTGTGGAGTTAAAAGATTATTAATTCTCTATAAGTTGAGCAATCTTCCTCTCAAACTGCCACAATAGTCAGAAATGGGGTTTTTGATCGATTAAGCTAAAATAAACTTAACGCTTTCTGGTTGTCCTCGTGTCTGAATCTCTCCCACTGCGCGAAAAGTATCTTGCTTTCATCGACGAAATTGTTCAAAACACCCTGAAGGGTAAAGTTAGCTCTCAAGAGCAAGTGTATCAAATGTTACTAAAGAGCGTAACAACCGATACAGGAGAGGTTTTTGAGATGGCTTTGAGCGATCGCACTCACTTTACCCAGCAGCAAGTCAACACCGAAAAAGATGAACTCAAGCAAGCGAAAGCAACCCGCAGTTTGAGAGCATTAAAAACGATTCAAAGTCAGTGGCAACGTGCTCAAGAGCAAAATAAAGCTAATTATGCGCTCGGGGACGCAATGAAAGAGATTACGACAGCAGCATCGGATGAACGTCTGGCGGCATTCATACGTGTCAGCGATCCGAACCGCCAGTATCCGTTGAATTTCCAACAGTTTCAGCAGTTGTCAAAATCTTTACAGCAATTTGCTCAAGCAAATTCTGATTTTGAGCAAATATCACAAGGCATTACTCGCGGTTTGACGGATTGGCAGCGCATTCAAGATCACTTGGTGAGTTGGATGTACGAGCAAAATCGGGAAACGCTGGGATTTGGTGGTGTACCAGGAGAAAAAGGCCCTTGGGCAACTTGGGCAAAACAAGTCAATAGTGAATTACCATCTGCACTGTTCCGTACCTTAGCACTTGAGCAATCTGCTTTTGATTTTGTCCGCCAACGCACTATCACCCTAAGTGATTGGGTGGAAATAGAACTAATTTTACAGTACTTGCAACGCGGTTTGGTCAATTGGTACGACCAACAGCCTTACAACGTCAAAGCAGGCTCGAACTTGTCGATTTCAACTTTTTTAACCTTTGCAGTGATCTGGAGCCAGTTGGCAAGTGGTTTGGGTGAAGATACGGCTTACGGTAAAGCATCTTCCCAAGTTATGTTGCAAATATTACGCAACTTTTCTCAAAGAGAGTATTTCCCCTTGTACGGAGGGATTTTCGCTTCTTTTTCCGGCAGCTATTTGCGCGATGCACTAAATTATCTAGATGAACCGTTGCTCAGGGTGGAAAAAACTCAAGAAAAAGCACGGATTTTGACACTTTTAGGTTACTCTCAACGCGCTTTGGGGCAATACAATCGCTCAATTGAGTTTCATGAGCAAGCGTTGGATATTGCCCGGAATTCAGGCGATCGCGCTTGTGAAATTGCCAATCTCAACCACCTCAGCCGTACCTATGTAGAAAGAGAAAATTATGCAGAGGCAATTAATTACAGCCAACGCGCCTTGATATTGAGTCGGCAAGCAGGCGATCGCACCGGAGAAGCCAATGCACTGGCAAATTTAGGCTACAGCGAAGTCATGCAAGCGCAGCAGCTTGAACAAGTTGAACCAGAAGTCTATGAAATGCCAATTAACTATTTGCAACAAGGTTTAACATTATCAGAACGATTGGGAGATATTCAAAGTAAAGCTTTGTGTGTTAGCAGTTTGGGGATTGCTTACCAAGTTATTGGAGAAATGCAAACAGCGATCGCCTATTTAGAAGACAGCTTTAAAAGTGCGCAAATTTCTGGTGACTTGTATCTTCAAGGTTTGAACTTGGCTAATTTAGCTGAAGCTTACTATCAGTTACAAAATCAGGAACAAGCCATTTACACAGGTTGTTTGGGGATGTATTTATTAAACCAAATTGCCTCCGATAAGTGGCGCAAACCAGCAGGTTTTCTCACGATTGTACAGGGACAAATCGGCGGAGAAGCTTTCCAAAAAATATTGCAGCAACATCGTAGCCGAATCATAGCTGTGATTGGCGTAGATGGATATGACTACATTCCGCAACTATTGGAACAGTATCAGCAAAGTTTGTAGTTCTTTAGTCAGTATTCAGCCGTTAGCAAAGTGGTGTAACGACAATAAACAGTTTAGCTGGCAGGATCAGGAAAAATGATGAGCCAACTCCCAATTGCTAAAAGTAAACGCATCTTCAAATTCCGTGTATTTTGATTATTAAAAGTTACATTTATACTGATATTTATTTTATAAGTTGTGCGAAAATTAAGATAGATTAATAATTTCGTCAATATAGGCTAAGAACCAAAGGTTGAGGTGAGCATTGTGGTCATTCTTGATAAAGATTTAATCAGCAAAGCAGTAGAAAGTAATGTGGATAACATAATTCACAAACAACTGGAATCAATAAAATGTGAGTTAGATGAAAAATATCAACAAGATTCATTAGCAGGAAAGACTGTTGACGATATAAGAAAAATTCAATGTATTGTTGATGATGCAAAAAGAATTAGTTTCAGCAATGAATTGCTTCTAGATGAAAGAATAAAAGAAGTTTTAAACAAAATAAAAGAAGCAATTTCCAAAATTAGTGAATTTGATAAAGAACAACAAAAAACACTACCCGATAAGGTTTTTCAAGATTTAAATAAGATTTTACACTCTTGTCAAGAAAAGCTGGAATCACTTAGAAAAAAACTAGAATCTATTAGAAATTCTCTGACTCCCATTACCACAATAACCAAAAAAATTGAAGAAAGTAGCAGTAAGAGAGTATTTCAAGATTGGGCAGAAACAATTGAGGTATTTGCAGAAGGATTAGAAGAACTATTTGAAGTATCTTCAGAGATTCCTCTCGGAATCATCGAGGATTTTGCCAAAAACTTACTATTAATAACTGCTAAAAAAAGTCAGATAACTACACGCAAGGATGAATATAGAAGAAGACTTAAATACGCTGCTAAGTTCATACTCGGCTTAGTTAGAGAAAAGAGGTATGAATCTCTAAATGAAAATAGTGCAGAAGCAAAAGCAGTAAAAAGACTCGAAAATACTGAGGAAATAGAGTGGGTGACTGTATTAGAACCTGAACAACCTATTAATATAGATAAAATTAATACAAGGTTGAAAAAACGTGGGTACAACATCCAAATTTTATGTGAAGACTGATCCCAAGGTTAAGAGTGAAGATCTACCACAACTGTCTAAAGAATTACAAGATGACTTTTGGGAAATCTTCGTAACAATTTTGAGTTTAGATCCATACGGATGTAAGGGTTTTGGCAACCACGACCTACTAAGAGAATTGCAGGGGTGCAGAGCGCTAGAATTTGAGGAAGAAATAGACGGATATATAGATGTTTATCGGCTAGTTTACCGAATTACAGATACACCTAAAAATAAAACTGTCGAAATAGTCAGCATTGGTTTGCATGACTCTGCTTATGACAGAGCTCATCAAAGAATAAAGAAGAGGTAAAGAAAATATCAGAAAAGTCTATGTTGGCGAGACTGAATCCATGTAGAAAATCATGTTCCAGCATCAGCTTTTGGAAGGAACAAGAAACTACTGAGGCTGGTGATCGCAGGCTTGCACAACTAGTAACCCACCCACACGCCCTCGCGCATTGTCACATAACCAATTTTGAAAGGTTGAAGATTTGGGATTGGCGTAGACGCTCTTATACCATTTCACGAAAATCTTGATACAATTCGCTCAAGAACTGCTCCCCCTGCAAGCCTAAATGTATCAACTTTAAAGTGAAACGGTATTAGCGGTGAGGCAGCGCTACAGGAAGGTTAGCCTGACCTACTACACTGCGGGACTACGTTAGCGACGTTCGTAGCGTCACCCGATAGCGTTAGCGAGTCCTCTCCTAAGGGGAGACGCCAAGGGCGAACGAGCGTCAGGGCTTGCCGTGGGCATCACCAATTAAAAAGCGTATCGCCGCAATGAATTGCAGGAGTACATTGTTTGGCAGATTTTTAAAGTCAATGGGATTATAAGGAGGTGAGTTGATAGCAAGAACTGGAATTATAACAAGCGATCGCCTCCCAATTCATCACATCCTCTAACAAGGTTTGATATCCTAGTGCATTAGGGTGAAGACCGTCATTGCTGATGCGTTGAAGTCGCCAAGATTCACTGCACTCCATCCATTTTTGAAAAACATCTAGATAGGGAATTCCGTGTCTTTGGCAGGCAAGTCTAGTAACTTCTTTGTAACGGTACTGGTCAGTATGATTATAGTATAAGCAATCTAGAAACGGCATTTTAGCTTCATCAACTGGTACCATTCCCACAAATACTACTGGACAAAGTTGCTGTGCTTGTGCTAATAAAGCAGCAATTTGCGACTCGAAAACGTTTAATTCTGTATAATTTCTGCCATTGAGACGACCTACCCTTGCTGAATCGTTCACGCCAACAGACAGAATAATTAAGTCGGGAACGCGATTTCGCAGTTCGCCGCGATGACGAAATTCAACTTCCAATCTTTGCGCTACTTGCTGGATGCGATCGCCTCGTACTCCCAAATTATAAAGTACATGACCTGCACTATCCGGTAACATCCACCACCGCCGCAGTCGTTCAACCCAACCACCTCCATCTGGATCGCCAAATCCATAAATTAAACTATCCCCCAAGGCGATAATTTTTAACGGCTGACAATGTTTGGGTACATGAGATAGATGTGTTGATGAAGGTGGCACTGATGTCTGCATCTTTAGAGTTTAGATTTATTTAGATCTTTCAAAAATTCTACACATTTCTATACCATTAATTAGTATTGTCTTAACTTTTTCTTTGGTCTTCCTGCTTGAGAAGCTGTAATTAAGGATACAAGTCAAACGTAGAGCAAGATTGATGTGGAAGGTGATAGCTCAGCGTCGCACTCACAAATGCAACTAGATGATCTGATGCAACAAAAAGCTGTCTCAGTACTAGTTTGGCTGAAAAACATAGAGTCAGATTTTATAAAACCGCCTTTTGGATTTAATTGGTTAGGCTTGGCTGAGGCAGCAACCTTTGAAGCCCAATCAGCATCAGATCTTGTATGGGCAGGGGTGGCGATTTCAGTTTATGAGCGATTGGCAGCCGAGGCGAACAGTAGCACTCAAGAGTCCTTGATCATTTCTGCAATGTTGCTGCGAGTATCTATGATAGCACGATTCGGGTCAGTTCCTGGTCATCTAGTTCTCGATATAGACCAGATTATGCGCTGGTTCTGCACTCAGCAGATGATGTCTTGGGATTCCGTTGCCGAAAAGGCAGCTAATTGGCGCTCGTGCAATATAGAAGAAATTCGGGAGTTGAGACGAATCAAAAATCGTTTAAGAGTCATCTCAATGTTAGCTGAGAGTCACAAGTATATCTTGAACCCAGAACTTAATAATTGGCTTTCTCTAAGGGACAAACTACCATAGAAAATACGGTATAGTGGGTTTCGTGATTGTGATGGTACACCACATTGTATAGCAACAGCCTTGGCGGTTTGGGCATAAACACAGATGTAGTCCCTTTCCTTTTTTTACGGAATGCGATCCGGATGTGCCGTACCAACCCTGTTGACTTAAAAAATGGTAAGTACATAGCAAAGACCGTTGTTTTATCTGTATCTGTATCTGTATCTATGCCTATCCTCGTAACGTTCGTGTCTGCGCCGTTCGTGACGATAACGCTCGCGTTCGCGTCGTCGTTCACGTTCACGTTCACGTTCTCGCCGTGATCGTGAATTACCGAAGTTTAAGATAAGTTGGGCATGAAGATTGCTGGATACTTGCTTGCTCGCGGGACTGGGATCAGAATTTGCGGTATTCATGGCTCTAGATGGCTGTACGATAGTGATGGTCGTAACAATGGTCATCAATAGCGGAATTACTTTCAACATTTAGTTCTCCTGATTTATTGATTTGAGGTTGAGCGCGGCAATGAGTTATCCTCCAAGATCGGACTCTAGAGTCAGAACTAATTGTTAATGATAAAAATGCATTTGTATCTGTGCCTCCCTAAAAGGTCGTAGACGCTTGCAATGGGGTATTAATACCATTGGAACAGAAGCTTACAGCAATTTTCAGGTAAACAGACCACAGTAGGGGCGAACGGCTGTTCGCCCTGATCAATAGTGTGGTTCAATTAGGTGAAAACTGCTGTAATTATGTGTTCGTTGAAATCCTTGGTATAGCGAACGGCTGTTCGCCCTGATCAATAGTGTGGTTCAATTAGGTGAAAACTGCTGTAAGCTTGATAAATGATTGCGTGCTCGCCATTCCTTCCAGCGTTCGGCTTGTGCTGGAGTTATAGGGGAACTCGCGTTAATTTATCGGCAATGCGTGTCGTTTCTGGCAGCCGATATTTTGGGGTGCAGCATAATACATAGTCAATTGCCGTAGGTAGACTGATTCGATGACCGATAGACACATAGACAGGCTTGACTTCTGTACGCGTCCGCAAAACTACGCCTACTGTCTCGCCTTTATGTATTAAGGGTTGCTTGCTCCCTCTGGTAGATGCCAAATCTTCATGTTTCCCAATTAACAACGATTTCGCGACACCAATCGTTGGTAAATCTAAAATTACGCCAAGATGACAGGCTATACCAAATCTTCGCGGATGGGCAATACCCTGACCATCACACAAAATAATATCGGGTGTAATTTTAACCTTCTCTAGAGCATCAAGTACAGCTGGTATTTCCCGAAATGAGAGGAAACCAGGGATATAGGGGAATGTTGTGGGACGGCGTGCGATGCTCGTCTCTTGTAATTGCAGATCTGGAAAACTCAGTATCGCTACGGCTGCACGGCTAATCGTACCATCTTCTTCAAAACCCACGTCTACTCCAGCAACATACTGCACGGGTTCAATGAGTCGATCAACGGTTATCACCTCAGCTTGCAGCTTTTCTTGAATAGCGATCGCCTCGTTTACTGTCACAGGCCAAGAATGAGGTTGATAAATATTCATGGGGTAAAGTACCTTTGAAAAACAGGCAATTTGGATTGTTCGCTTTAATGCTGCTGTTTAGGATTCCTGGATTTCATCAGTCATTAAGTGCGAAGGAGCGATACGGCGATACCGCCGTGGCCTAAAAGCATCGCACACGCTCTGTGACAGTTACTCAATAAACTTCATGGTGTCGTTTCCACTTGCATACTGGTTGCGATCTGCCGAAGGCAGCAGCGAAGCTATCGCCATTGTCGATGAGCCATTATCCGGTAACAAACAATCTAATAAAGTATCAATACTACTATCACAGAGATCTGGTATGGATAGCACTCGTTCGACATTGGTAAAGTTCCGTTGAATTGATTTGCGGTAGGTTGGATCGTAGTGGAACTGCAACAGATCTTCGACAAATGATTCCCACATTCCAGTATCAATCATCAAATACCACTCACTTAATTTTTCCCAGCCATAGCGAGGTTTTAGTTTTTCCAGCTTTGTTTTTAAAATCTTGGGATGAGTTATCAGGTGGGGATACTCTTGTAGGAGAAACTGGACTCGAACAGCTACGGGTAGTTGAATTTCTACACAGCTTGCGTGTTTCATTTTCTCCCATAAAGATGGAGGCAAATAGACTTGCCCTATTTTTACGCTTTCTGATTCTACCCATACTGGCTGATGAGGATTAAAGTTTTGCAATTGATGTAGAAGCAGAGAGTCAAAGTATTTTTGTGAAGGTTGAGGAGAAAGCTTTTCTTCCCATTCTTGACCTAACAGGGAACCGCGATGGTTAGCCAATGCTTCCAAATCTAATACTTGAGCGCCACGCTGGCGCATCTGGTAAAGTATAGATGTTTTACCGCTTCCCGTGAGACCACATAACACTTGATAGGTAAATTTTTGTGGCAAATTTTCCAGTTGCTCGCGGACATAGGCGCGATAAGTTTTGTAACCGCCTTCAAGGAGAGTCACTTGCCAGCCAATTTGCGTCAAGACTAAAGCCAAACTATTAGAACGCTGTCCACCCCGCCAGCAGTAAACGAGAGGACGGTAGTTTTTTTCTTTATCGGCAAAATGTTGACTGATATGCTGGGAAATGTTTTTTGCTACTAAAGCAGCGCCAATTTTGCGGGCAGTAAAGGGGGATTGTTTGTAGATTGTTCCCACTTCTGCACGTTCGGTATCATTGAGTACTGGTAAGTTAATTGCGCCAGGAATGTGATCCTCCGCAAATTCACTATTGCTTCGCACATCAATGATTTCGCTGTAATTTTCTGCCCAAGGCTGTTTGGTATATGTAAGTAGAGCTGGCATTTTCTTTAAACACTATCTTTCTCAATTCTGACACTAGAACAACGTTGTCAGTAATCTCATATAATTCTGTTACTTAGGTAACCTTTAAAAAGATTGCAACCTGGGATAGATGTTTTCAACTATTAATTTTACTATTACTTCCAGGATATATAATTTACAGCGAGGTATTTTTCAGACACCAGTGCTTAACTAGTGTCTGAAAAATACATACTGCTAATTTGACGAGTTATGACGAAAAGCAGCGACACATTACATGCTGTCGTCTCGTGGAGGTGCACAAAGTCTGAGCGCTCAATTAAAACAGAGGTTTTATGAAAAAGTTTTTCCCCTACCCTGGTTCGTGCTTAAGTGCTTTAATGCTGTCTGTATTGATGACTGGGTTTGTTGCCCTAATCAAGCATAACGATTTATTACTTAATTTCACTACAAAATGGTTAGATAGACCCGAAGTATTAACCATCATTCTTATAATAATACTCATATTACCCATACCTGTGCTCGCTCTTTTTCATCATTTTTTTCTCAGTCGCATTATTCCCACAATTCCTGGGGAAAAAATAAACAATCAAGGATTGTTTCCGGGACTGATAAGTTGGTGGGAAAGCTTATATAGCTGGCTGGTACTTGTTCTATCTACATTGAGTGCAACGTTATTTTGTACCCCTCTGCTCCCTCTGTTCAAAGTTGACTACGAAACAATTCTCTCTGCTGAAAGCCAATTTTCTAGAAATATACAAGTTATTTTCGCTATTGTTTGGCTACTCAGCGCCACTATATTTTACCAAATTGAGTATCTATTTAAACTGCGTCTAGTTTATGGCGATACTCTTATTAGTACACCAGAAAGCGCAAGTGACTCACCAATTGAGAGTCATGTACAAGATGACATTGGTTTAACACAAATACAAACCGAACAACCTGCTAAAAAGAAGCAAAATGTCTTTCAAGTACTGAGCAAGCACAGAAGTTTACCAAAAAAAGTCTTCACAACTATTGTAATTTTTCTAATAGCTTTATGGTTATATTTGTTTGCGAAATTACCAGAAGCCAGACAACCTATATCTGCAAATATACTCTGGAAAAATGTATCACCAGAGATGATCTCTAAATCTCCTAATTCGTTGGATGATACTTATGATTTAGCTCTTAAAAAAGCCCGACGTGCAGCTAAACTCACAAAGTCAGCACAATCTCAAGATGAGTGGAAGATAGTTGTAGACAAGTGGCAAGAAGCAATTAAACTCATGGAGTCAGTGCCATCTTCAGATTCCAATTATTCATTAGCACAACAAAAAATTGTTTTGTATCAAATTCATCGAGAATTTGCCCAGAAAAATGCAGATGGTGGGGGATTAGGGAGATGAACAGTTCAAAGGATAATAATATCGGCTTTGCATATTGAGACGATTTGTTTTTATCGTAACATAACTATATAGATAAACAAATCGTTATTTAGAAGCAAATTATGACGGGAAAAACACGTCGAAAATTTATCGTTACTACTGTTGCTGTCGCTGGCGGTATAGTGGGAGCAACTGCTTTACAACAAAATGCCAGCAACACCGCCACGTCATTGCCAACAATGCCAGAACGAGTACTGGGAGGCACGGGAGTAAAAGTGCCTATATTTGGATTGGGTGGAGCCGGTCAAACGCCTTTGTCCTTTGAGGGGAGAGAACGAGATGCTGTGGCAATTGTTGAAAAAGCGATCGCACTTGGCATCCGTTACTTTGATACTGCCGCTAGTTATGGACCGAGTGAAGATTATCTAGGGAAAGTTTTGCCATCTCATCGCCCTAATATATTTCTAGCAAGTAAAACAGATAAAAGAGATCGGGATGGTGCGTGGCAAGAATTGGAAAAAACTCTCAAGCGTTTAAAAACAGATTATCTTAACTTGTGGCAATTGCATCACGTATCTTACCGCGAAGAACTCGACACCATTTTTAGTCCTTCTGGCGCAATTAAAGCTTTAGAAGAGGCGATACACCAGAAAATCGTTCGGTTTGCAGGCATTACCGGACATCACGATCCACAAATTATTGCTGAGGGGTTGCGTCGTTATCCTTTTCATACCACGCTTATCCCTGTAAATGCTGCTGATAAACACCATCCACGTCCTTTCCTTCCTGTCGTTCTACCAGTGGCAAAGCAAAAAAATGTTGGTGTAATTGCCATGAAAGTACCTGCTTACGGTCGGCTGTTTAAACCAGGTGGATTGCAAGGTATGCAGCAAGCTATGGGATACAGTCTATCGCAGTCTGGAGTTAATTGTTGCGTAATTGCAGCTGAGAACGTCAAGCAACTGGAAGATAACGTGAATGTAGCACGAGCTTTCAAACCTCTTGACAATCAGGCGTTAGCAGCTATTGAGCAGCGTACTGCTACAGTATGGGAAGATGGCACGTTTTTTCGGGCTTGGACTTAGTACAGGATTGCACAAGTTCGTGACGCTCAGGAAAATAATGTCATCGTTCGTAGTTGCGCTCGAGCGCGCTTAGCGCAACTACAAACCAAAACGCCACGAATTTATGAAACGTTGTACTTAGTGTAAATGTAAGGGGCGGATAAATAATCAATATCGCCTTCTCCAGAAAACACTGGACCATCGACTAGTTCTAAGATGAAGCTTGGATCAGGTTCACTAGGCGGCACTCAAATCGCTCGTCCACCAGCTTTGCGAATTGCGTCTACATCCCTCTTACTAACTTTTCCTTGTCATCTAAAGCTTACTCCTGAATTCTATAGTTTTGTAAATCTGCTACAGAAATTTGGTCGGCATGGACTAGCATATAGTGTTTCTCTTGTACTACCTTGACCTCACCTTCGTCTAATGTGAGTTCAAACATTGCTATTACATTATTTTTCATAAACTGAGCTGATACGGTGCGACAAATCAATTCAGGAAATTTTGCAGTACAGTATGCAATATCTTGCTTCGTCTGAACAATGCTCATCTGATCGTTACCAGTTTTAGCTTGAACAGGTATAATAAACTGCGCTCCATTACGATTCACACCAACATAAAGTTCATCTATTTCAATTTGACCAACTTCACTAACAGTAGTTCTTAAGTGATTTTGTAAAGAGTAGGCTGTAATTCCTAAAAATATGTCTATTAGTCGGTTGTACCGCGTTTTTGTTAAGAGAGCTTGCTCATCACTGGATGAATATCTCGTAATAATTTCTGGAGTTGAGTCAGGAATTTTAATTTGTATCAAGCTACTTGAGGGAACAATTCTGTTAATACGTTCAAGACGAAATCTATAAATTGCATGCCCTGCTAACTCTATAATCCATTGCAACCCCTGAGGCTCTGTATCTATTATTTCTTTAGGTAATGGTCTTCTAAATCTATAAGCATAAATAACATCACCAAGATTTTTTGGATCAAGCCCAAGCTTAACCCCAATTGCTTCAAGTTCACCGCGAGTAAATTCAAACTGCGCTATTCCTGATGTGTAGTGCTGCCTAAAAATTTCATTAATAACAGTCTTATATATATTTTTACTCACCTTAAATTTCTCTTCCTTGGCTCTATAACATATGGATCAACACCATAATATTTAGTAGCGCGAGACATATCGAACATTATTAAATTTTCATTGCCTAATTCTTGTATAACTCCTGGTTTAGATGGATATGTATCAAGAGCTTTAATGATTTCCGACGCTACTGCTTTAGCTAGTAAAGGTGGAACAGAATTGCCAATTTGTCGAAATCCATGCCATTTTGTTACATGAAATCTAAACCAGTCAGGATAGGAATGTAAACGTGCAGCTTCGCGCACAGTAATGCATCTAGGGGTAAATGGATGAATCGGTCTAGGAGAAGTAAAAGCTCCTCTATTACTGGGAGTTCCGGCTCTAAGTGTATTGCATATTCCTTCAGGATCGAGTTTATAGAAGCGGCTGATTGGTTCTGTTTTTCCAGGTGGAGTAGCATCGAATCTTTTAATAGATTCTAAAGTATGCTCTGTTCTTAAACTTGAAGTCAGCATCTCCGAGTCATATATTCGTTTATACGAATAGTCGTTATCTGCACGAACTACACCGCGAAGTTGCATACTGTAATCGCTTGGCTGACCAAAATCTGCAATTACCCAATCTTTTTTATAGAGTTCTATATAGTTTTCTATTTCTGGTAGGTCTATAAGTGCATCTAAAACTGTAGGACTTGATTGAAGTTCGTCATTAAATACCACTTTACTTGATTTTGCTGGTTTAGTGATTGGCGCTGGATAATTTGGTAACTCCATATCGTAACGACAACCTAGCAAAAATAATCTTTCACGGCTTTGTGGGACTCCGTACTGAGCAGCATTTAACACTTTGTAATCTTTCCGAACTTTGTAACCATTTTGCTCAAACTGATTAATGATTTCTCTGATAAATTCTTTGTGCTTACCTACAGTTATTCCTTTAACATTCTCAAAAACAAAAAACTTCGGCTGTAGCTCTAATACCAATCGAATATAATGATAGACAAGAGAGTTTCGAGGATCGTCAAAAAGTCGTTTACCTATTAATGAAAAACCTTGACATGGCGGTCCACCAAATACTACGTCTATTTCTCGGTCACCAATCGAAGAATAACTTCTAATTTGATTACCTGTAGTATCAACAACACTTTTACATAAAATAGTCCAAAAGGGAAAATTAAATTCATGTGTTGCACAATGAATGGGATCTATTTCAACAGATGCAAACACATCAAATCCCGCTAGCTCAAAACCAAGAGTCATACCTCCAGCACCAGCAAATAAATCGACAGCAATAGGTCTTTTTTGCTGATTTATGTCGATAATTTCTGCTATTTTCGTGCTTTCAATTAGCATATAAAATAAGTAATAACTTTCATTATAATATCATAATAAAATTCCAACGCTGTCTTTAGCCGACATGTAGCTTTCGGCTGAATTATAGCTGCTATTATCCATATAAGTACCACTACCTTGGAATTAAAAACTCGCGCTATGAGAAATGAAAAAAGTGTAACTTGCAAGCAATAAGTAATTCCGTAGACGCGCAGCGGCTTCCCGCAGGGTATAGTAGCTTTATTTACGCGGTCCATGTACTATAGCAGTCCGCGCATCAGAGCGTGAAAATTATATATCTCTTTCTTCTTTCTTCCCTTTGCGTCCTTGGCGTTCTTGGCGGTTCATTTCCTAATCTATATTTTTCACAACTCCTCAACGGATAGCTATATAGCCTGGGGACGGATTGAATCACAACATCATAAATTGTGTGAGCATGTTTCACTAATACCCCTATTTTTAATAAAGTCGTTGTAGGCTGGGAATTGAATCCTATGAGCTAAAAGTTGGTAGCATTTGAAAAATTTCCTTGGCAGCGCGATCGCATACTCCCACTTCTCCCATACAGCGCCGCATTTCCTGATAATCTGCCTTGATTTGCTGTATCCGTTCAAGATTCAGCAAAAATTCCATTGCGGCTTGCGTGAGATTTTCTGATGTTGCTTGTTCTTGAATAAATTCTGGCACAATCTCCTTCATGACAACCAAATTTACGGGTGAAGCGAAGGGGTACGAAATTTTGAGAAGACTCCGGGCAATCCAATAGCTGAAAGGACTAACGCGGTATAAAATAACCTGCGGCACATTCAACAGTGCCAATTCCAAGTTAACGGTACCACATTTAGTCATTGCAAGATCGGCTGCTGCGAGGACTTCCTGTTGTTGCTCTGCCGAGATAACGGTAGCTCGTAAATTGTACCGTTGTATTGCTTTTTCAATCGTATCTCTGTAAATTTCCAGAGATAAAGGAATCCAAAAATGTACCTGAGGCAATTTTGATTGAAGAACCGCAGCCGCACGGAACATGACTGGCAAGAGATATTTGAGTTCTTGACGACGGGAAGCAGGGAGAAGAGCTACACAAGTTACATCATCCCCGATCCCTAAGTTGACACGCGCGGCTTCACGATTAGGAAAATTCTGCATCCTATCTAAAAGAGGATGCCCCACCCAGCTAACGTTTGCTCCTTTCTCTTGGAAGTAACGAGCTTCTTCAGGAAAGATGGCTAATAACTTATGTGTCACAGCGACAATTTGATCGGTGGCACGGGCAGTTACCAACCTTGCCGATGCTACCCAAGTTTGTGGTGCAATGTAATAGACGACAGGCACTTGTGGTAAATGGCGGCGAAGATATTTACCGATTACCAGATTCGGTCCCATGTAGTCAATTAATACTACCAAATCGGGTGGGTATTTTTTGAGGTAGGTGATCGCTAATTGCTGCACTTGTAAAGTTGGCAAGACATAAGGCAATGATTCCAATAGACCAAGAGAACCAATACCAATGGTATTACCCAGTATAGTTGTTCCAGAGGAAGCCATTTTCTCGCCACCCAACGCCACAATCTCTAATTCCAAACCTGCTACAACGGCTTGGCGCTTGAGTGCAGCAACTAAGAGCGATCCTTGCAAATCGCCAGACACTTCGCCAGTGCTGATAAATATCCGCATTTTTAAATAGGGAGTAGGGAAGAGGGGGAGCAGAGGATAATGATAACTCCTGTCTGTTGTCTCCTCACTCTTCATGAACGACTGCTTTCTTTGCAGGAACCAAGCCACGTCTTCCTGGCATTTGAGAAAGTAGAAGGAAACGACGTAGATGTTGTAGGTGTTGAGTATCCCCAAGCTGTTCGAGGTTTTCTAAAGCTTCTTTAAAGGTTAAGTTAGAACGGTATAAAATGCGGAAGGCTTTTTTGAGGATAAGTAAGTCCTCAGATTTGAAGCCAGCGCGTTTGAGTCCCACAAGGTTGAGAGTTCGCAACCTTGCCGGATTTCCTTCTGCAAGCATATAGGGAGGTACATCATGGACAATCCGAGCCATACCTCCCACCATTGACAAGCGACCGATATGTACAAATTGATGAACGCCGACAATCCCACCCAACCTTGCAAATGACTCTATGTGGACATGACCTCCTAGAGACACAGTGTTGGGAATTATGACATTGTCTTCAATGACACAATTATGTCCCACATGGGCATAAGCCATGAGCAGGTTGTTATTCCCAATCACCGTTGCTTCACCTGCACCAGTGGCACGGTTTATCGTTACGTACTCGCGAATTACGTTATCGTCGCCAATTTTGGCCCAGCTTAGTTCTCCTACATACTTGAGATCCTGGGGTTCCATGCCAATAGCGGCTCCAGGAAAAATCTGATTTCGCGCTCCGATTTCCAGAGGTCCCTCTAGCACGACATGAGCGCCAATTACGGTTTCACAACCTACTTTTACATGCGGTCCAATGACAGCATAGGCACCGATTTGTGCTGTTGGGTGGAGTTCCGCATTAGGATGAATGACAGCAGTTGGATGAATAAGTGTTTTCAAGAGTCCATCTCCAAAACAGTAAGCGTGCTGAGGGTATAAGAATTCAGTTACCGAAAGTATCGGGTTAGCAATTTAAGTGTGTGAGCGTTAAAAAAATTGATAATTTACATAATTATCCTTGCTAAGTGGTAACTGCACTTTTGGGTCGTGCCCTTACCACAAGAGCAAATTTTTATTTTTTAATAGAGAACATCAGTTCGCCCTCAGCAGCGAGCTGACCGTCAACTTCGGCACGAGCTTGCATCTTACTGAATCGACGTTGCTTCATCCATAACAGTTCCACGGTCATCACCAGCTGATCTCCTGGTACAACTTCGCGGCGAAAGCGGACTTTATCGATCCCTGCAAAGAGGAAAAGTCCCCCCTCAAACTCTGGTAATTGAGTCATCACAACCCCACCAACTTGTGCCATTGCCTCTACAATCAGCACGCCTGGCATAATCGGATGTTCTGGAAAATGTCCTTGAAAATGCGGTTCGTTAAAAGTAACGTTTTTTATGCCTACAGCAAGCTTCCCTGGCACGTAGTCAATAATCCTGTCTACAAGTGCGAAAGGGTAGCGGTGGGGTAGCAGTTTGTGAATTTCTTCTACTGACAAAACAACTTTAGCCTCAGATTTTTGGACTGGGGCAGGATCTGACTGATTTTGGTTAGATGCTATTGTCGAAACATCGCTGGCTTTAACTTCGGTAAAGATTGACATTGATACTAAGGTTAATTTTCTATTTTGGACTCTTTTGTAGGTGACGGCACGGGTTTTGAATTGCGAGTTGTTGGTTTTGAGTAGGGGCGGGTTTAATTGTATAACTCGTCGTGTGGAAACGAAAAATATTGTCAAACCCGCCCGTACAGTTGTTGGTTGTTAATTGTATTTTCTACTAAATCCTGACCACTATTCATTAACCACTAACTCCTAACTCATAACTGGTCTAAAATCCTTTGCGCCAGTTGAATGTGTAAATTGTGACTAGCTTTATACGCTAAAAAGTGAGCGCAGGGTAAAATTCCCAACAAGCTTAAATCTCCTACTAAATCCAAGATTTTATGACGGACTGGTTCATTTGCATACCGCAATGGCGGATTTACCCATCCTTCAGGTCCACAAACTAGGGCATTTTCCAAGCTTCCACCTTTGATTAACCCTGATTGCTGTAGTTGTTCAATTTGATGAAGTAAACCAAAAGTACGGGCAGTTGCAATTTCAGTTGCGAAACTCTCACGGGCTTTGAGGAGGTTGGAAGTTGGCGACCAACTATGCCATTGGTTACCAATTGCGGGTAAGTCGAAGTCAATAGCATAAGTAAAACGGGTTTCTGCTGCTGGAAGGGCGCAGGCGAAGGCATCACCCTGCCGCACCCAAATTGGTTCGCTCACACGTGGAATCACTTTGTCTCCTGTCACTCTTTGTGACACTAACTCCACTTGGGCTATACTTGCTGTCCATATAGCCGCAGAACCATCCAAAAGCGGTACTTCCGGACCATCGATTTCAATCCGGGCATTATCTACACCCATCGCAGCTAGAGCCGCCAATAAATGTTCCACTGTCCGAACACTTGCCTCACCTTTACCTAATTGGGTCGAGAGAACAGTTTGACTTACCGCCGCTACTTGTGCTGGGATGATGGGAGTCTCTGGCAAATCTACTCGGACAAAGTAGCGTCCACTTTCTACATTTGCTGGTAGTATCCGAACGCAGGTACTAACACCACTGTGCAGTCCCACTCCCGTTTGTGTGATTTCCGTTGCTATTGTATGTTGCATACTAGTGCCGCGAGGGCAGAATTAAAAATTAAAAATTAAAAAAGCCTGAGTTGGAAGCGTTTATAACAATAAGTGAATGGTAGGTTTATTTCCACGCTCCATGTATTAGTCATTAGTCATTGGTCGTTAAGTCATTAACAATTGACCAATGACTAATGACATTTGACAGATTAAAATCTCTCGCCAATACCAAAGTTAATCCTGCTACCACCATCATTATTGAGACCGTAATCAATGCGAATAGGTCCTAGTGGAGAATTTACGCGTACTCCAATACCGTAGCCAAAACCAGTGCCGTCTTTATTCAGCAACTGAGCTGTCCGATCAGTTGTTCCCAAATCGGAACCGAAGTCAAAAAATAGTGCCCCACTGACAACTGAAAAAACTGGGAATCGATACTCAACCGACGCTTGCACAAAACTGCGTCCACTACTTAATCCTCCTTCTTCGTAACCTCTCACAGAGTTACTACCACCAAGAGAAAAGGCTTCGTAGGGAGGTAAGTCACCAAGTATGGTTCCTCCTTGGATGTTAAATGCGATCGCTTGTGGTCCTTTGGTGAAATGCGTAAAATTCACGGGGAAATATTGACTGTAGCTTCCTCTTAGCCTAGTCAGCAGAATACTACCCACTCCAATTGGGGCTGATTGATCGAGTCCAAAGCGGACGATAGAACCTTTCGTGGGTTGCAGGGGGTTGTTGCGGCGATCCCGTGCGACTCCCAATTGAAGGAACAGCAAGTCATCTCGACCCGTTCCAGATTCACTAAGTGAAAGTAGTCTATTCTGTCCTTCCGTGCCTTCGACTTGTCCAAACCTTCTCAGATTACCGTCAGCATCTGTGATTGTAACTCGTTGATACTGTAAACCTGCTGAAGCTACCCATTGTCCTGACTCGAAAGGATTTTTGGCTAAGGGCCGCGTGAAAGTGACACCACCGCCCAGACGGACAACTCGGGGGCGATCGCCTGTTGCGCTTGGATTACTTGGGTTAACGGTTTCAATACTGTGATCTTTACCTTCAAAAATCAATGAAACCGATTGACGGCGGAAAATCTCAGCTGTGTAGGAAGTCCTGTAAGGGTCTCCTTTTATCCAAGGATCTGTAAAGCGGAAATCAAACAGCGTTTCCCGCTGTCCTAATTGGAATTCTGCTGCTAATTTTTGGTTTCTTCCTCCCAGGTTTTGCTGCTGATAGCTAATGGTACCAAATAGCCCGGTTGAAGAACTAACACCAGCCCCTGCGCCTATGGAACCACTATTACGCTCAACGACATTGACCAAGACATCAACTTTACTAGGGTCAGTACCAGGGTTAAGACCGACATTGACATCTTCAAACAGTCCCAATCCATATACCCGCTGTAAGTCTTTTTGGACTGTGTTGCGATTAAATACTTTTCCTGGTTTAAGTTGAAGTTCTCGCGTTATGACGTAACTTCTCGTCCGTCCCCGAATCGGTTTTCCTTGTGAGTTTGTTTCCTGACCTTGTTTATTGCGGAACCGAATTTGAATATTTTCTACCACCCCTTCAGCCACTTGTAAAGTGACAACGCCATTGTCAGCGACTTGCGGCGCTCCAATCACGTTCGCTAAAACATAACCTTGATCTTGATAACGCTTGACTAACTGCTTGATGCTCTCTTGCAAGTCTCGCAGGTTGAGGATTTTACCATACTGATCGCGAAAGATTCCATCCACAAGGTCAGGAGATAGGACCGAAGGAACACCAGTACCGGGATTTGCTTGCACTTGCACTTTGGTCAGCGTGGGGTTTGGTCTGACAATGAAGGTCACTCGCACACCCAACGGAGTATCTTCTGGCGTCGCCTGGACGTTGGAGAAGAATCCTGTGGCAAATATAGCGTTGATATCTTCTTGCAATTGAGAACGAGTTGTCGTTCGTCCAGGTTGGGTGCGAATTACTTTGTAAATTTCATTCTCCAGTTGCGGTGAGAGTTGTCCTGCCTCGGCTCTAATTGACAATTCAGACACCAATACACGGGTTTCATCTGCTGTTGATGGCGCTGGCTCTTGGTTTGGTTGAGTATTGTCTGGAAATACAGGTTGAGTTGCCGGTGGATTAGGATTTGTCTGTTGTTGGTTGCTGGGTTGGGTAGGGAAAGGTGTTTGTTGTTGGTTGCTGGGTTGAGTAGGGAAAGGCGTTTGTTGTTGGTTAGTTGGAACTTGAGGGGAAGTATCGGGGATGGTGGGCAAAGGCGTTTGAGGGGAAGTGTCTGTCGGAAATATTTGTGAAGTTTTCTGCGTGGTAGAGGTTGGGGCAATTTCCTTTGACACACCGACTGCTGATAAACCTCTTAATGCTTCGGCTGTCCCAACTTGATTTTTTGTAGGTATGAAAACCTCTAGAGTATTTTTTGAACTTTTGGCTGTTTGTGCATTTACATTCAGCGTGCCCCCTAGAGGGGCTGCAATCGTAACCACTGTCATTAAAAAAGGCGATAAGAACATTTTATTGAGATTCCTCTTGACATCCACACACCACTACAAGGCAATCATGTTCTGATACAACTAAGATTAGAAACATTATTTCTTTACTTTTGCCTTTTGTAAGCATTCAGCGGTCAGGGGTCAGCAATGAACGAAGTTACATAAATCTTCGCTTCTTCGCTGGTCAATGACTACAAATCATACAGGCTGATCAGAGTCAAGGCTAATGGCTGAATGCTTACTGCCTTTTTACTTTATAAAACAAATGGCAACAGGCGAAAAAAAGTATTGTTTTTGGCTTTTCTAATTTTCACGTATCGTAAACCATAGAGAAAAAGCTATGTGCCAGAGTACATGGGTGTCAGCTTTTTACTATATTGCAGCAACAAATGCTACTTGCTTTTTACGTACTTTCCGGTGTTTTTGGGTGATATTAAAATTTCTAAGTATTAATTTTTACGGCTTTGAGTACTCTTTGTAAAACCTCCTGGTAAGCATTCTCTACGTTTCCTAAGTCCCGGCGGAAGCGGTCTTTATCCAATACTCGGCGGTCGGGGTCTTCTTTAAAGGAAGTATCCCACAAACGACAGGTATCGGGGCTAATTTCATCTGCTAAAAGCAACTGCTGTTGTGAGTCCACGCCAAATTCTAATTTGAAGTCTACTAAGGTAATACCGCACCCCTGAAAAAAGTCACCAAGGAACTCGTTGATTTGCAATGCTAGATGGGTAATTGTGTCAACTTGTTCCGGGGAAGCTAATTTTAGGAGATAGAGGCGATCACGTGTTAACAAAGGATCTCCCAAAGAGTCGTCTTTGTAATAAAACTCTACCAAAGGCTTTTTTAGTACAGTGCCTAGTGGCAATCCTGTTTGTTGACACAAACTTCCTGCAGCAATGTTTCTGACAACGACTTCTAAAGGTATAATTTTCACCCTGATCACCCGCATTTGATTCGCTGCTGGGCTGTCCAGATAGTGAGTTTTCATACCCTGCTTCTCCAACTCTTGAAATAATTTGCTGGAAATGCTACAGTTGATTACTCCTTTTCCCAAGATACTGCCATGCTTTTGGGCATTAAAGGCGGTTGCGTCGTCTTTAAACTCAGTCAGTAAGACTTCAGGATCGTCAGTTGTGTAGAGGATCTTAGCTTTGCCTTCGTAGATTTTTGAGCAGATTGACATGGCGTCTTTAATAAAGTTACGGGTAATATACAGCTTTGAGATTTTTTTGGCTTAACCATTTTATCTTTCATTAACCAATGAGCACCCATTGAAGAAAACCGCGCAGCAATTGAGAACTAGTCGGTGAATGCCAAGCACGAAGCGCATTCACAAGCCGATTCTCTGTTGTGAAATTCAAAATTCAAAAATTATTCTTGTAAAATTGTTTTGTCCCTAAAGAGTGAAAAGAGTATTTTTGACGTTAAATCAGATTTTTGGCGGGATAAACAGAAAATCATTCCGTACTTATCAAAGTCTAAAAAAGCACTCCTTCACTTGCACATGACAGTGAAATTTAATAAAATTGGTATCGGATGAATCTCAAGATAAATCAGCCAATTTCAGAAAATCAAAATAAGGTAGCTGGTCATTTAGCTTCAGATTTAACAAGAGGGTGTCAATCTATGTGGAGAAAAAATGGATAGCAAAGAAGATTTTCTCTATCCCCGCAGTCGATACTACGGTCAGGTTAGGCCAGAAAACTTAGTTTTCAATGCCAACTTGCAAGAATTTGCCCAAAGAGTTAGCTACATTTGCAATCTAGAAACATCTGGTAAACTACCGCCTGAAGAAGCTTACGAGCAAGTCAAAAGTCTTTGGAAGCAGCTAAAACAATCGAAACAAGAACTGAAAATTGGGGAAAACGGCTTTCAGGACGAGAGTGATTCAGGGAACTAAAAGAGTGAGGAACCTCCTCACTCCTGTCTCCCTTATGTTCACTTTCTCAACATCGTCCAAACTCCATCCCAAGAGTCTGGAGGAGGCTGTTTCAAGTAGTTACGAGTGCGTTCTAGGTGTATAGAAACAGCTTGGTCTTTAGGTCGGATTCGTTTAGCGGCTTCAAAATAGGCGATCGCAGTTGGGAAATCTCCCGATAAATAAGCAACCCGTGCATCTTGATAGTGGGACAAAAATTCATGGGTGGAGTCGTCAAGCGGAGTATTGCGATCGCCAATTAACTCGTAGACATTGACTGCCTGATATTTCCCTTTCACCCGAATTTTGTCTAACTCTCGCACCCAGATGTGATCGCTGCATAACTGGTAAGTAAATTCACTTAAAATAATGTCGCAATGATATTCCTTCGTCACTCCTTCCAAGCGTGAACTTAAATTCACGCCATCTCCAATCACAGTGTAATCCATCCGTTTTTGGGAACCGATATTACCTGAAACAACTTCTCCAGAACTAATTCCAATTCCAATATGAATTTGTGGCTGTTCTTGGATAATTCGCCGTTGATTAAATTCTGCGAGTCGATGTCGCATATCCAGTGCTGCCTGTACCGCTTTCCAGGCATGATTTTCAGTGAGTGGTAGAGGTGCACCAAAAACCGCCATTAAAGCATCACCAATAAACTTATCTAAAGTTCCTTCGTGGTTAAAAACTGCCTCCACCATCGTTTCAAAATATTGATTCAGCAACGATACCACCTCTGCGGCTCCCAGATTTTCCGTCAGTGTCGTGTAGCCGCGAATATCAGAAAATAAAATGGTGACTTCCTTGCGTTCACCCACCATTAAAGCATCGTCCCCCAACGCCATCACTTGTTCTGCCACACGGGGAGTCAAGTAGCGGTACATGGTTGTTTTCATCCGTTTTTCCTGACTGATGTCTTCCAATACAACCAAACCACCCCGTACCCCGCCTTCTGGGTTGGTAAGAGGGTTAACAGTAAGATTGACGCTGCGTTCAATTGGTTTGATACTAGTAGCACTCAGGAGTATCGGCTTAGAAGCTAGGGGAATGTTCCAGGGAATGAAAATATTTGGGTAGGCGCGATCTCGCATCGCTAAGATGTAAGTTTCATTCGTATTTTCTCCACTCGTAACTTCTGACTCCTGACTCTTAACTCCTAACTCCTCACTATTGACATGATACAGTCCTACCGTCAAACTTTGCTCTGGAACAAAATGTCTTGCTCCAGTTTTTAGACTGTCTTCTAAGCGTGTTTGTAAATTTTCAATCGGCACAACCTCCCAAACCAAGCGCTCAATCAAATTTTTTTCCCACAGATGCTTATTATTTTTGCCATGAACTTCTGCCGTTGGACAACCTAGAAGCGCCAGTGCTGCATCATTTATCGTCACAATTTTACCTTCCATATCCGTGGAAATTACGGCATTTGACAGACTTTGGAGAATGTCTTTTTGATATTGTTTTTCTAATAGCACATTTTCAAACAAACGGGCATTTTCTAAAGCAATTCCTGCCTGAATATTAAAAGCCCGCATAAATTCTTCATCTGAAGCGGTAAAATAGCCTTGCTGCTTATTAATTAACTGTGTGACGCCGATCAATTCATTAGCTGAATTAAAAACTGGTAGACACAGAATGTTACGAGTTTCGTACCCAGTCTTTGCGTCTGTCGTCGGATCAAAGCGGGGATCTTTATAAGCATCAGCAATATTTAGCCCTTTACCAGTGGAAGCCACATAACCTGCAATACCACGGTTAGAGGAAATACGAATTTCCATCATCGTTTGCCCATCTGCAGCCGCCACCTTTGTCCAAAGTTGCTGCATTTCTTTGCGATACAAAAACAGAGTGCTGCGATCTGCTTGCATTAAAATCCGGGCTTGCTCCATGACTATCTGCAAAGTAACTTCTAGATCCAGACTTTGCCCTAGTGTTTGAGTCGCTCGTAAAAGAGCCGCAGCACCCCTCTGATTGCGAGCTGCCACATAAAAAGACTGGCAGCTTTCTAAAATAATGCCAATAGAAGAGGCAAAGTCTTGAAAACACTCCTCATCTTCGCTATTAAAGGGAATATCTCCAGCTTTATTCGCCAACTGCACAACTGCTACAACCTGGTTTTTACTGCTGAAAACAGGCATACATAAGATACTATGCATCTTATAGCCCATTTGCTTTTCTAAGTCAGAGCTAAAGAGTGGGTGAGCAGAGGTGATGTTCAGAAATTCTCCTGTACTGGCAACATGCCCTGGAATGCCAAGATTGATAGGAGTACGAATTTCTACAGGCTTGTGAGTATTCTTTTCCGGAATCTTTGACCATAACTGACCTTTATCATGGTCAACTAAAAAAATGGTAGTATGTTCGGCTTCAAGAATTTGACCAATTTTCAGTGTAATCGCCTCTAACACCTTTTCCAGCATATTTTCGAGGGCTTCATTGTTGATGAGTTCAATTGCCCTAATAAATTGTTGAAATTCGGCAGTAATAAAGTCGAGTAAGCAAACAAATTCGCTGACAGAAAGATCTTTGACGCGACTCAGAAGAGATTGAGTGCGATTAACTTGAGTTAGTTCAGTTAATGTAGCCAAGACGCTACCAGTGCTAAGGAGTGCCATGGGAATTTTAGATTTTAGATTTTAGATTTTTATTAAATGCGTGGAAATAAACACAACCATCTTACAAAACGTAAACACGCCTGAAACCTTGATCAATGACAAATGACGGGCATAACCAATTACGTTTATTTGTGCTAACCCACCTAAAATGTAAGAAATCGTTAGTTCATGATTAACGTTTCAGATCTTTTTTAAGAATAAATAATCCAAAATCCCAAATCCAAAATTGGATTATGCCGCATTTACCAATTGCTCTGAATAGATCACATGATGATAATAAGTTTGTAATTGGCGTGTGGCAGCTGCCCATCCCCATTTTTCAGCTTCTTGACGGGCATTTTGACGGATGATTTCTCGTTCTTGTTTCTGTTCTAAGAGTCTTATCGTTGCTGCTATTGCACTTTGAACATCTGCTTCTGGTTCAAAAAGATATCCATTGACTCCGTCTGTCACAATGTCGGGAATACCACCAGAACGGGCGGCGACTACTGGACATCCAGCTGCCATTGCTTCTAGAAGCACCAATCCCAGTGTTTCTGTACGGGAAGGAAAGATAAAGGCATCAGCACTGGCAAAAGCAGAAGCCAACTCTGTTCCAGTAAGATAGCCGACAAAATAAGCGTTTGTCCCAACGAAGTGTCTTTCCAATGCTTGGCGATGGGGCCCATCTCCTACCAATGCCAAACGCGCATTAGGAATTGCTTCTAAAATGAATTTAATTCTTTCAATTTCTTTTTCGGCAGAAAGACGGCCAACATACAGTAACAAATGACTCTCCGGATGATTTTGAGTCAAACGCGATCGCATTTCCTTGCTAGCCAACTCAGGATGAAATGTTTCTGTATCTACACCCCTTTGCCATAAATCTAACCTTTCAATGCCATGTGCTGCAAGTTCCTCTATCATGACTGTAGAGGTACATAAATTCAACGCTGCTTGGTTGTGTGCTGTTTTTAACAATTCCCATAGTAACCCTTCTAGCATTGCCAAACCGTAATGGTGCAAATATTTAGGTAAATGAGTGTGATAAGACGCCACTAAGGGTCTATTCAAAATTTTACTATAAAATATACCAGCTAATCCTAAAACTGCCGGATTTACCACATGGATAATATCTGGCTGGAAATCTTCTAATGTCTCGCCAATTGCTGGATGAGGTAATGCCAGTTTTAACTCTGGATAGAGTGGTAGGGGAAAACCAGTAACACCAAAGACTTTAGCTCCTTTGTGTTCGGTAATACCACCATCGGGGGCAACCACCAGCACTTGATTGCCGTTACGCTGCAAATAATCAACTGTATGACGCAGGCGCGTCACAATACCATCAACCTTGGGTAAAAAGGTTTCGGTAAATAAGGCAATTCTCATAATTATCAGCTATCAGCTATGAGCTTGATTGTTAAAGATCGTGAAAATGAAAGTCTATATTTACGCATAGCGTGACAGACAGACAGTCGAACAGCTTGCTGGCGGCACGACTGCTGAAGTAAGTAAGTATTATCTCCGCCAAGAAACTTTTGGTAGAATCTGGTTTTTATCAACTCGGTTTTGATACTTGACGGCGAAGTTCAGGAGTGAATCAAGTAGAGAATCAGAGAGATAATGGGGCTGCAAGCCAAGATCTAGTAATTTGGTGTTCTTGGCATTGAAGTAATGTTCCTCTTTTTCAATCCTGGGGTTATCCAGGTGATCGACTTCTACATTCAATCCCGTTGCGTTCCCGGCTTTTTTCACCATCATAGCTAAGTCGCCGACGCTGAATTGTTCGGTAAATTGGTTAAACACCCGGAATTCACCTGCTTGGGCTGGGTTAGCTAAAGCTATTTCCACACAGCGTACTGTATCTCGAATATCTAAGAATCCCCGAGTTTGCCCACCTTTCCCGTAGACGGTAAGCGGATGTCCAATAGCTGCTTGAATACAAAAGCGATTCAGTGCCGTACCAAAAACTCCATCGTAATCCAGGCGGTTAATTAACAGTTCGTCCATCCCTGTTTCTTCAGTCAAGACGCCGTAAACCACACCCTGATTTAAGTCTGTTGCCCGCAATCCCCAAATCCGGCAAGCAAAGTGGATATTGTGGCTGTCATGAACTTTGCTTAAGTGATACATACTTCCCGGCTGCTTGGGATATGGTAGGGTATCCTTGCGCCCGTTGTGTTCAATAGTGATGTACCCTTCTTCAATATCGATGTTGGGTGTGCCGTATTCACCCATTGTTCCCAACTTGACTAAGTGACAGTCTGGAAAGTCTTCCTGCATCGCGTACAGCAAGTTTAAGGTACCAACTACGTTATTCACTTGAGTGGAAACCGCGTGTTCGCGATCAATCATCGAAAAAGGTGCTGATCGCTGTTCACCAAAATGCACGATCGCATTTGGCTCAAATTTATGCAGTGCCTTTTTGAGAAACTCGTAGTTAGTAATATCGCCAATGTACAAATCAATAGATTTACCAGTCAAATCATGCCACCGTTGGAGGCGTTGCTGAATTGGCGTAATTGGGGTAAGAGTTTGGACGCCGAGTTCGTTATCCCAATGTCGTCGCACCAAACTATCTATTATCCCAACGTCATAACCTTGATTGGAAAGGTAAAGTGCGGTTGCCCAACCGCAATAGCCGTCTCCGCCAATAACTAGGACTTTCATTTTCACCAGTTTTTACTCGCTGATAGCTAAATCTATCAGGTTTGTGTCCCCTCTTAACATCAAAGATTGCTTCCTAGGGAAGCAGGGAATTCCCGCAGAGAATAATTACTCACCTTGCGTCCTTGAACCACTGCCTACGCCTCAATTTTGTACTGTTGAGCAACATAGCCAAAAAAGCGGTAGTAATCGCCAAATTGTTGGCGATCGCATTGCCCTTGCCAGTAGTAGTTCACATGCGCGCGTGTCAGTTTTAGCGTCATTTCTACTTTGGTTTTGCCAACTTCTATTGTCAGCACCCCTGAAACTCCTTGGGCAGTCTGAAAGTTGGGATTGGTTGTTCTTTTCGTCTCGTCTTCATTGATCGACTTGGGTAGCTGATTGCCTGCCCAACTTATCATCGAGACAGAACGATGGAGTGGCGATACAAAAGTGATGCCATCATCGTTTTCTGGTGGTGATGGAGAAATCCAATTACTTGGATATGGAAATTCAAAGCCATAACGCGAATTATGATAGGTTTTCCATGTCATCTCCGACTGTGGCATTGATGTACTACAGCTTGACAGAACAACCGATACGGCGATAGTTCTGGTGATCGCATAAATTTTTCGCTCCCAACCACTAGTTTTAACGGCAATAGACATCTCCTTGTACCTTCTTGCTTGTTTTTAACATACTACTAAATGCCTTTTAATCTCTTTTTATCTGGTTTTTGGGTCACAGAGTAAAGAAATGTAACAAAATTGATGTTAAAACGTCTAACCATCTTGACAACAAAAAGCGCAGCATTTATCGTAAGATACATACCCGGGTAAGACTGTTGAAAAGTTATATGCAGCCAACTAAGCAAAAGGTTACTTTATATTTGTCGCCTGACCTGCACAAAAGGTTGAAGATTCGGTCAGCAATCGATTCGGAGCCTATGTCAGATCTTGCCGAGCGTGCTTTAGGTTTTTACTTAGCAAATTCAGAGTTGGTCGAAGAAGTAGAAGCTTCACCATATGGAAGGTCTCACAAAGTTTATTCCTGTCCTAGTTGTGAAGGATCATTAGTAATGCGTGATGGGGAATTGGTTGCCTTGGGCAAACAACCGGGAGTGATTAATAAAGATCATCTACCCATCGAGACAATGGAACAAGATGAAACACCTCAAAAAGGCGAGGAAGAGTTAGTTCCTTGTTAAAAAGAACGGGCTTCATAGTTCCGCTATCTTTGCCAAAAGCCTAAAACCCATGTATGTACTCTCTGTTTAAGGTCTCAAGTAGGTCGATGTATGAAAGAAGAGCTCAATATTTTAGTTCAAGCTCAATACCCTCTAATCTACCTTGTGACCTCCGAGGAAGAGCGAGCCGAGCAAGCGATTTTTACAATAGCCTCTTCGTCAAAGCCGCAGCGACGAGTATATGTTTGGACAGTAACTCACGGGATTGTAGAGTACGGCCAACCCAGGAATGTCACTCAGCATAACACGGTGTCTCCAGAGGCAGCAATTGAGTGGATTATTCGGCAAAGAGAACCGGGTATATTTATTCTTAAAGATTTACATCCATTTATAGATGCGCCGGCGACAACAAGGTCTTTACGAGATGCGATCGCCAGTTTTAAAGGTACGCAAAAGAACATCATGTTGATGTCGCCAATGCAGCAAGTCCCAATAGAGTTAGAAAAGGAAGTTGTCGTTCTTGACTTTTCCCTACCAGACATGGGTGACTTGAATAAAGTATTAACTCACCATATAGAGCAAAATCGTGGACGAAGATTGTCAACTGAAGCTAGAGAAAAGCTTTTGAGGGCAGCTTTAGGTCTAACTAGAGATGAAGCTGAAAAAGTATACCGTAAGGCACAGGTAACTTCAGGGCGTTTGACGGAAGATGAATTAGATATAGTTTTATCTGAGAAAAAGCAACTCATTCGGCGCAATGGTATATTAGAATACATAGAGGAAGATTCAACCATTGATGCAGTAGGCGGACTGGAAGAACTGAAGAAATGGCTGAAGCAACGATCCAATGCCTTTACAGAAAGAGCTAGAGAGTATGGATTGCCTCAACCAAAAGGGATGTTAATTCTGGGAGTGCCAGGTTGCGGTAAATCGTTAATTGCCAAAACGACCTCTAGGCTTTGGGGCTTACCACTGCTAAGGTTAGATATGGGGCGAGTTTATGATGGTTCAATGGTAGGACGTTCAGAAGCCAATTTGCGGAATGCCTTGAAAACAGCGGAATCGATTTCACCAGCAATACTATTTATTGACGAGTTAGATAAATCATTTGCTGGAACGAGTGGTTCTTCGGACTCTGATGGTGGAACTTCCAGCCGAATATTTGGATCTTTCCTAACGTGGATGCAAGAAAAGAAATCACCAGTGTTCGTGATGGCGACAGCCAACCGAGTGGAACGTTTACCTGGGGAATTCTTAAGGAAAGGTCGCTTTGATGAAATATTCTTTGTAGATTTACCAACAGCTGAAGAACGTCAAGATATTTTCAATATTCACCTGACTAAGCGCCGCAAAGACATATCACGCTTCGATCTAGAACAACTGGCCAAGATGTCAGATGGATTTTCTGGGGCAGAAATTGAACAGGCGATCGTTGCTGCAATGTACGAAGCCTTTGCCCAACAAGAACGGGAGTTCACCCAACTAGATATTATTGCTGCACTCAAAGCTACACTGCCGTTGTCACGCACGATGCAAGAACAAGTTACAGCCCTTCGAGACTGGGCTAGACAGCGAGCAAGGCCCGCAGCATCCTCCGTTGCTGAATATCAGCGAATGGAGTTCTAAAAAGCTTTCCCTGCTAACACAGGGGGAAAGGCTAGCGCCAAATGCTAGCAGTTATGAAAAAACCGCGTAATATAAACGCGGCTTCGCCTAAAACAAACCGTTGTCCTTTTCTCAATCTTCTCTTTGGAGGAAACCCAAATGTCTCATTTTAGCACTCTGCGGACCAAAATTACCGATGCTGAAATCCTCAAGTCTTCTTTGCGTGACCTGGGTATCACTGTGAAGACTGAAGCTGACGTCCGTGGCTACAATGGTCAGCGCGTTCGCTCTGATATCGTTGCATTATTGGAAGGCGAGTACGACCTCGGTTGGTCTCGCAACAGCGATGGTTCTTTTGACCTTATCGCAGACCTGTGGGGCGTTGCTAAGAAGCACAACCAGACCGAACTGATCAACTCCATCAATCAGAAGTACGCTGTTAACAAAACCTTGACCGAAGTCAAGCAGCGCGGTCTGCAAAACGCCAATGTCAAGTTGGTATTGCAATAAGTAATTTCTCTGCGCGTTCCCAGAACAGCACGGGTTAACCTAGTTATAGCAGTTAGCCCGCTTTTTTTCCCAACTGGGAATTATCCCAGTCCTTATTAGTTTTAGAACCCGGTTTCTTTCAGAAATCGGGTTTTTTACCATTGTCTCACACGCTCGTTGCATTCGCCTTGAGGGAACACTAAGAAAATTACGGGCTATACACCAGACAGTGGAAAATGCTGGACAACTAGTACTTACACTGAAAATATAGCCAGATCAAGTTTTAACTGACTACGTTAATTGGGTGATGACACCTATGAGTGCTTTCTGTGCTTGTAGCTCTGTCGTTGAAAGCCTGAAAACCCAATTTCATAATTGGATATTTCTGTCAATGCTTAAGTCATATTAATTTTACTTTTTACTCAGCACTCGTTACTCAGCAATGCCAGTCGCCTCAATTTTGGGAACCAAAGCACGGCGCTGGCTCCTCAGCACTGTTTTGGTTATACGGCTTGAGCCGTTGCCAAGGGTATCGCACGAGTTGAATCAGGTAGACTGCTCTTAAGCCATAATATTGTGTCTGATAAAATACTGAGGACTGACATTCGGCAATCGAATGAGTATGATATGAGACATTTAATACCGTTTAAGTTGAGGGTGAAGCGAACCTGTCATCTCAAATCCGAAATCCGTCTGGGAAAGTTTGCTCTGTCGGGAAACCCTCCGACTCTTGCGAACTCTCTGCCGCAGCGCTATGGCAACTTTCCGCAAAATCTAAAATTGGTTGAGCCATGTCCAAACCAATAGAAGTCCGCAATCCCCGCACGGGTAAATTTGACTACGTGATTGTACCACCACCGCAGAAGTTGTTGGCACTACAATGCAATCGTTTACGGAGGTTTCAAGCGAGCTGGAGACAACTTGGGATCGCAGGGCGAATTACCGCTCTACAGCAGTGGAAGCAAGCGATAAAATTATTACAAGATAAACTCACAGAAGCATTAGTTAATGACACGGGAAGATTGTCTATCTCTGTACTGGAAATTGATTCCTTACTAAACTGTATTGAACACTGGTGTAAATTAGCGCCTGATTTGCTGCAAGAATCTCAACAAGACACGGCAATTTCTTTTATCCAACTGCATCAAACTGTCGTTCCTTACTCTTTAGTCGGAGTGATTAGCCCGTGGAATTTCCCTTTACTGCTCTCAACAATTGATATCATTCCGGCATTATTAGCAGGTTGTGCTGTAATTGTTAAACCGAGTGAGATTGCTCCCCGCTTCATGACACCTCTACTCAAAGCACTGAATACAGTCCCAAAATTACGCGATGTGTTAACTTTTGTTGAAGGAGGAGACGAAACAGGAGCAACTCTGATTGAATGTGTAGATCTGGTTTGTTTTACTGGAAATCAGGCAAAAGGGCAAAAAGTTGCAGAAGCAGCAGCGAGGCAATCTATTCCGGCTTTATTGGAATTGTCTGGGAAAGCTCCGGCGATCGTCTTACCGTCAGCTAACTTGGACTTAGCAACCTCAGCAATTTTGTGGGCTTCTGTCTTCAACACCGGACAATCACACCTGTCTATTGAGCGGATCTACGTGGCTGAATCTATTTTTGAAGAGTTTGTCGAACGACTCGTCATCAAAGCGCAACGCCTCAGGCTTGCCTACCCTACAATTGAAAGTGGTGAAATTGGTCCAATTATTGCAGAAAAACAAGCAGCAATTATCAGTGATCATCTCCTCGACGCATTGGAGAATCAAGCAGTGATACACTGTGGCGGTGAAGTTGAGAATAATGGAGGAGGTTGGTGGTGTCGCCCTACAGTTATGACTGCTGTCAACCATTCCATGAAAGTGATGACAGAACAGACATTTGGACCAATTATGCCTATTATGTCTTTTTCTACAACTGATGAAGCACTTCATTTGGCGAATGACTCAATTAATAAACTGAGTGCTGCTGTTTTTGCCTCGTCGGAAGTAGAAGCACTGGGAGTTGCCCGCCAAATAGATGCAGGTGCTATCAGTATCAACGATGCTGGTCTTACCGCTATTATGCATCAGGGAGAGACAAATTCCCGCCAATTCTGGGATTTGAGTGGATTGCGCAGTTCGCCAACAGCGCTGAAACGTTTTATGCGTTCAAAAGCCTTTTTGGTGAAAACAACCCCTGCGATTGACCCTTGGTGGTTTGATAATTAAGTAGGTAAATAAACGCAACCGCGCTAGAAATTACTAATGAGGAATGACAAACAACAGCCTTAATCAATTTGTTTATTTGCCCTCTGCTTATGTGGTATCGCAATTTTACATGAGTCGTGAAGATTATTTTGGGAATGAACCGCCTTAGCGAAGCCATGCCCGAAGGGCTTTAGACGCCTTCGCGCAGCGTCTCCCCTTGGGAGAAGAACGCCAAGAAAACAAAGAGAGAGAATTTCACAAATGATTTAGGATTGCTATAGATAATACAATTAACAACTATTCATTAAAGGTATGACAAAAGCGGATAAAATAAATTTCTCGACTCCTAGCGGTTTTACAGAATTTCTTCCTGGTGAAAAGCGTTTAGAATTATATTTACTCGATACTATCCGTAGGGTTTTTGAAAGCTATGGATTTACCCCTATAGAAACTCCAGCAGTAGAACGTTTGGACGTTTTACAAGCTAAAGGCAATCAAGGTGATAACATCATTTATGGTATTAATCCCATTTTGCCACCGAATAGACAAGCTGAGAAAGATAAAGCAGGTGAAACAGGAGCGGAAGCTAGGGCATTAAAGTTTGATCAAACAGTTCCTTTAGCGGCGTATATTGCCCGTCACTTAAATGAGTTGACTTTTCCCTTTGCTCGCTATCAGATGGATATTGTTTTTCGCGGAGAACGGGCAAAAGATGGACGTTATCGGCAGTTCCGTCAGTGCGATATTGATGTTGTTGCTCGTCGCGAACTTAGCTTGCTTTACGATGCTCAAATGCCTGCCATTATTTTTGAGATATTTGAAGCAATTAATATCGGTGATTTTCTAATTCGCATCAATAACCGCAAAATTCTCACGGGTTTCTTTAAGTCAATGGGAATTGAGGAAAACAAGATAAAACCTTGCATTGGTATTATTGATACCTTAGAAAAAATTGGTGAAGCGAAAGTCAAACAGGATTTAGAGAAAGAGAGCGTTTCCGGAGAGCAAACTCAAAAAATTATCGACTTTATTAAAATTAACGGCACAGTTGATGAGGTATTAGATAAGCTCAAGCACCTAGCTGAAACTATGCCAGAAGCTGAGGAATTTAGTACTGGAGTTACAGAGATAGAAACAGTTGTTGCAGGTGTTCGCAATCTCGGAGTTTCGGAAAAGAGCTTCTGTATTGATTTATCTATTGCTCGCGGACTTGATTATTACACGGGAACAGTATACGAAACAACTCTCATCGGACATGAAGCTTTAGGGAGTATATGCTCTGGCGGTAGGTATGAAGAATTAGTCGGGGTATTTTTGGGTGAGAAAATGCCTGGAGTTGGTATTTCGATTGGCTTAACCCGCTTAATCTATCGGTTATTGAAAGCTGATATTTTAAGTTCCTTTGCCGTTACTCCCGCACAAGTCATGGTGATGAACATACAAGATGATTTGATGCCTGTTTATTTGAATGTGTCTCAGAAGCTGCGTAAGATAGGAATTAATGTTATCACTAACTTTGAACAGCGAGCTCTCAGCAAACAATTTCAACTAGCTGAAAAACAAGGCATTCAATTTTGCGTAATCATCGGTTCTGCAGAAGCAACTGCACAAAAGTCCTCTCTCAAAGATTTAAAAACTCGAGAACAAGTCGAAGTACCTCTGGAAAATTTAGCTGAGGAAATCAAAAAAAGGCTTGGGCATGAATAAGTTGCGATCGCAACTTCTCCCTTAGCAAAAGTATAGAGACGCGCTCATTAAGAGTTGAGGAAGCGACAGACGCGTCTCCCACTCCTTGCTATTGTGACTACTGTTTTACTAAACAAAACTTATACTGTGCCTTTTTCTCAGACTGACAAACTTTGACTAACACACCCAGCTTATTTTTAGATTCGGAATCGACTTTGCGATCGTGCGATTCATCAAATTTCACTGTTCCTGTCGCACCTTGAATTGAAAATTTCGGATCGTTTAAGACGTCGTATAAACCTTGGCGAGTGGGATTATTCCCTTGCTTCTTCAGCCCTTCCACAATGACTTGAGCTGCATCATAAGCTGTAATAGTTCGCCATCCGACAAATTGAGCTCCCCAAAAGCTGATGGATTCTCTTTGAAACCATTGGGGGGTGAGATCTGCATGTGCAGGGACAGCAAGTATCAAGTCTTTAGCTTTATCGCCGAAGGATAGCTTATCGTCACTGTACAAAGCATCTCCACCTAACAAAGGTATTTTACTACTATTCAGTTCAATGGCCAATAACACCTTTTCTGTTGCTTCGTCAGCGCTTAAAGCTAGCATGACTAACTTTGCGCCTAGTGCCTTTGGCGAGCATTCATCCATCCTATACTTGGAGACATCACACGAAATAACGTCGGAAGCCGCAAACTTTTTCTCAAATGCTTCTTTAAGAGATGTGCTATATTTCTGTTCAGAGTTGAAAAAAATAGCGGCTTTTCCAGAACCTATATTTCTCTGTGCATACTGAAATAAATTGTCAGCAGCAACGGTGTCACTGGGAGACGTGCGGAAAACATACTTGCTTAAATTAAACTGATAGCCAGAAGTGCTAGAGTGCAACTGTCTGACAGCGGTACTTGTGGGAGAAACTGTCACAAGTTGATTGCTTTGGTAAATCTCTCCTGCTGTCACAGTATCATCACTGCTGAAATGACCAACAACCCCTAAAATATTATTGACTATCTTCTCTGGAATATTGTTCTTTGCAAGATCCAAAGCAACTTTTTTGGCTATATCAGGGTTATTGTCGTCCTTAACAATTAAAACCTGTAACAATCGCCCTTGGATACCATCTTCTTTATTATTTAAATTATCCTGAACGTGGGCAACCCCACGAAGCATTTGTGCGGCAATCTTACTAAATTGAGGTTTCCCGTTGATGGGAACCACGATTGCAATTGTGAGGGGATTATTACTGATGTTGGCTTTAGCATTGTTTAAAAAGACTTGTGTTTCAGAATTAGCAGAGCAATTAATATCATGAGAAGCTTTAAATAAATCTATGGCAGCTTGGAATTTGTCCTTAGCAACTGGAAAATTTTGAGCGGCAAAAGCTTGGATTCCTTCTTTCTTTTTCTCATAAGCTTGTTGACATTTTGGAGATAAATTGCTTATGTCGCTTTCATTGAATAAAGATTTTTCTCCCAAGCTGAAGTAATTTGCCGGAAGTTGAGGCTGTTGGAGAGAAGTCAAAATTTTGTAAATTATGGCGACAATTGCGATCGCCGCAACACTTGCCGAACCAACCAAACCCACTTTCCACCACTTCCAACTCTGTTGTTTCAACGCCTGTAGTATCTGCTCAGCAGATTGAAATCTATCTGGTGGAAAAGGCGATAACATTTTGTCTAATATCGCTGCAAAACGTTTAGTAACTGTAGTATGTTTTTTCCATTCCTCAAGATCATAAGGAATCCCTATGTTGCCTGGATTTTCCCCTGTTAGCAGAAAAACACATGTAGCAGCTAAAGAATACAAATCTGATGAAAACTGTACCCTTTTTGCATTTATTTGTTCAGGCGGTGAAAACCCTGGAGTAAGTATCAAAGTCTCATTTTCGGATGCCCCCTCCTCTACGACTTGTATGACTTGTTTGACTGCACCAAAGTCTATTAAGTAGAGCTTCTTATCCTTTTTACGACAGACAATATTCGAGGGTTTAATATCTCTATGGATCACTCCTTTCCCACGCTCATCACTATACTCATGAGTATATTTTAAGATTTCTAACATCTGTTTGAGAATTTCTATAACTTCAGCTTCAGAAAAATTTTTTCCTTGTACTTTTCGCTCTTCTAACTCTTTCAATAAATCATAGCCATCAATATATTCCTGCACTAAGTAAAAGAATTTTTGCGGTTCTCCTAATTGGGTAACACCTCGAGAGTCAACAGGTTCTACTAACTCAAAAAATGCATACAATCGAGGTATCTGTGTGTGGTTCAAACCATCCAAAACCTTTGCCTCTCTGCGAAATAACCGTTCTACTGTTTGCAACTGTGATGGTTGCAGAGGTTTTATTGGATGTAATTGTTTGATAACTCTTACTGCTGGTTCTTCTGCTGCAGTATTCAGATCCAATGCACAAAACGTTCTCCCGAACCCTCCCGAACCTAATTCTTTTCTTGGCAAGTATTGATTTGCTAGAATTAAAGGCATACCACAGTGAACACAATACTGCTGTTGTCTAAACGCGGTATGTCTCAAACTTTCCAGGAGTTCATCAGCAATATCATTTTCATTCCTTTGGCAACCAGGGCGGGTGCAGTAAACTTTCATTTATTTAACCTTATCTTTTAATTTTCCTAAAAATTAAATAATAAATATTTTAGTGATGAAATATCTCTTCATTAACACATTATAGATATAACCGTCTATCGACCTCAGCAAATAGTTAACTTTGCGTTCTCCGAAGGATAAATAGTCAGTATATTTGTTCTTTTCATAGCTTAACCTACATGAACTCAGCTTTTCTACACAATATTTTACAAATTATTATCAAAACGAAAAAATCAGAAATTATACTGAGATTTTGTTTGCTAGTTCTGCCAGCGATGCATTCCTCAAACATCCTGTAAAAACCTTTCTTCCTGAATCTACAATATCACCCTCCAGGCTAACGCCATTTCCCCGACGCCCTAAGGATACTACAGTTGTTGTTTTCATAAGGTGCATATTCATGCTCGAATTGGTATAAACAGGTTATTCGTACTTTGAATGACAAGAGTAAACTTCCACTCCCTAGGAATGCTTTTGACCATTGATGAATCATCTACGGGACTCTCGCTATCTAAAACAATAATAAAAATTTCTGTTCTATAAAATACGTTGTTCACATATTTTACCCACCTATTGCAGCAGATGCTCCATTTTTTCCTAGGTGTGGAAAAAATTGCCAGTGAACACCACGAATTTTTCCGACAGAAAAGTACATAATAGCTGTTAAAGAAGTTAATACTCTACTTAGCACTCTTTCTCTGTTCTAACGATCAGGTAAATCAAGTTATCGATGAGGCGATCGCTATCCACACAGCATTTCCTGAGAAATCATAAAATGCACTAGCGTTCCGACGAAAGTTTGTGCTGTTGCTTCTGGATCAAGAAGCCTAAGTTCAGCACAAGACGCGAGATATTGACCGAGAAGCGCAATAATTGGTTTATCAATAGTTTTGACAAAGATTCAACGTCAAGATTTACAACTACGTGGTACTAGTACAGTGGGCGCGGAAATAAACCACCCATCTGAAATAGGTAAAAAGCTTATAAAGTAGGTGTTCTGTCTTTTTACTTTTTACTTTTTACTTTTGCCTTGTTGTACTAGGTTTGATTCTTTGCCGGATGATGAGTAAAATAATGAACCAATTCCCTTCCGTCTCCTGTCTCCTTGAGGTTTTCAGATGAAGCTACCACAAAAATTAATGCTACTGGGTTCAGGAGAACTCGGTAAAGAATTTGTCATTGCGGCTCAACGTCTTGGTAATTATGTAATTGCTGTTGATCGCTATGCCAATGCTCCGGCTATGCAAGTTGCTAATTGTTGTGAGGTCATTTCCATGCTGAGTGCTGATGATTTGGAGACTATTGTTACTAAGCATCAGCCTGATTTTATTATACCAGAAATAGAAGCAATTAGAACCGAAAAACTTCTGGAATTTGAGCAAAAAGGCTTCACTGTGATCCCAACTGCGGCAGCAACTAACTACACAATGAACCGTGATAGAATAAGGAACCTTGCTCATGACAAGTTAGGCATTCGCACTGCTAAATATGCTTATGCGATCGCCCTAGAAGAGTTGATTGCTGTTTCTCTTGAAATCGGGTTTCCCAATGTTGTCAAACCTGTGATGTCATCTTCAGGCAAAGGGCAATCTGTTGTTAAAGAAAAGAGTGAAGTTGAGAAGGCTTGGTTGTATGCGATCGCCAATTCCAGAGGTGATAGCCAAAAAGTAATAGTCGAAGAGTTTATTGATTTTGAGATTGAGATTACTTTACTGACAATTAAGCAGTGGAATGCACCAACAATTTTCTGTTCTCCGATTGGTCATCGTCAAGAAAGAGGAGATTATCAAGAATCTTGGCAACCCGCAGAAATTTCCGAAAATATGATAGTCTCAGCACAGACAATAGCCAAAAAAGTCACAGATGCATTAGGAGGAGCGGGAATTTTCGGAGTTGAATTTTTTCTTACCAAAGACGAAGTGATTTTTTCCGAAGTTTCCCCTAGACCTCATGACACGGGAATGGTAACATTAATATCGCAAAATCTCAACGAATTTGAACTACACCTCAGAGCAATTCTCGGGTTGCCCATTCCGCATATACAACAGTTAGGTCCTGCTGCCAGTGCTGTCATTTTAGCTACGGAACATTCAGATACTGTAGCATTCACAGGTGTAGCTGAGGCACTTTCAGAGAAAGATGTAGATATCCGCCTATTCGGGAAACCTCACGCCCATCCTTATCGGCGGATGGGAGTGGCTTTAGCTAAAGGAAATAACATTCAGCAAGCGCGGGAAAAAGCGACAAAAGCAGCAAGTCAGATAAAGTTGGCTTCGTAGACAGAGCCCCGACTTCTGCGAAGTCGGGGATCTTGTTTTTCACAAACAACCAGCGAAATGATAAGATAAATGACCTTCAAGATGTCAATTATTTCTACAATCGGTTCTTTTAATTTGTCAACGCATTGTAGCTTTTCTTGATTATGTCTTATTTATACTGGAAATCGCCGGAATTAAATATTTTGACGCTAGAAGCACGTCGAGTGTTAGATGATAAAAGTGAATAAATCTGTACATTTAGGAGTCCCCATGAAAGCAATTAAAGTTATGGCAACCATTAATGAGTATGGGCAACTAACTTTAGATCATCCCTTAATGATAGATCAGAATAGTCGAGTTGAAGTAATTGTCCTCATCCCAGAAATAGCAGGTATTGATGAAGACGAGCCATCCAAAAAAGCGATTATAGAAGATTTTCGTCAAGCTTGGCATGAAGCTATGACTGGACAAACGATTCCCGTGACTCAACTTTGGGAAGGACTTGAAGATGTCTGAGCAATCGTTGATTCAAGTTGAAGCCGCACCAACCTTTAACCGCAATCTACGCTTACTTGCCAAGAAATATCGGAGTATTCGTAATGATGTACAACCCATAATTGAACAACTGGAACAGGGAGAGTTACTTGGAGATCAGATATCTGGGATTGGTTATGCCGTTTTTAAGCTGCGAGTCCGAAATAGCGACGTTCAAAAAGGTAAAAGTGGTGGCTACCGTCTCATTTATTACCTGAAAACAGCAACGGGTATCATTCTACTCACTATTTATACTAAATCTGAACAAGCTGATATCGCAGCAGATGACATTAGAAGTATTATTGCTAAGTATGAACAAAGTGAAGTTAAAGATCAAGAAAATCTATAAAACACTCTCTTAAATAGTTGAAATATTTTTCCGAAATAGACTAAAAGACTTTTGTAGTAGCTTCTTGTTCATTTCCACAGAATGAGAACAAGGGCAAACTTAAATGTTGAAGCACGTCAGCCGAATCCGCATTGATAAAATCCAAAACAAGATGAAGAATTATTTTTTAAAACTGATTGATAAAATTCTGTACTCCGCGCAAGCAGTAATTGACTCAATCAATGACTATCTGAAAAACATTACTACTAAGACTTACACACTTTACAAATCAACTCTTGTGTGCATAACACTCTAGCGCCAATTTGCGTGTGATTCTGCAATAGTTAGATCAAGCAAGAATTTCCCATTTCTATCTCACTCATGCATAAGTTGATTTTGCTTGCACCTAATTAGGGCTTGCTGAAAAAGTCAGACAAAAGCACGATAGGGATTGAATAGTTGCTCAACAAGGGGTGTATATAATTTTGTCTTATTTGCAGGGCGGTAATTGATAATTTTCAATGATAGAAAACTATAAAAAAGGTGTCGGTTTCAAAAATAGATATAAAAAAGCATAAAACAGTCGTGAGATCTGAGTAGAAAGATTCATGACTAAAAAAGTAACAGCAATTGCAGTTTGAGAGGTATGAGAAAGTTTCGCCATTACTCTACCTAAGCTAAATCTTCTTTTAGCTTGTCCCTTACGGGTTCGCCAGTTGCTTCAAGTCGGGGAACCCGCCCAACGCACTGGCTCACCAAATTTTCCTTCAATACAATTACGAATCCTTTCATCTTCTAAAGCTTGTTTCTTTTTTTCTTTACTAACATTGGCTGGTGGTCTTCCCAAAGGTGGTCCACTAATTCTAATAGCTCTTTCTGTGCACCAAGCTCGATTTTCTCTTGTCCGATAGATTTTATCAAAACGATTATTCTTCCGATTTCACTATCCCCTTTATGCAACTAGCTTTACCACTGTATGAAAAGCACAATAAGGCGAAGAGTTACTATAGGACGACATCCTTATAAAATACTGTAAATATGGGTTCTCCTTAATTTGCTCTACTGTTTCACAATCGCTTATTCCTATTTACAAACCCACACTTTTAAGTGTGGGTTTCACTGTTAAGAGTTCCCTCTGAAACAGTAATAGCTAAGCTGCTAACTTCCGGCGCAAATTATCTAGAGCAGTACAGGCGCTAAGATGACGAATTAAAGATCTGCCTCTGGCTGTACCGAAGCGATACTCAAAACTTTTCACTTCATGAGGTCCAGCTAAACCAATATAGACTAAACCGACTGGCTTCGTCTCCGTACCACCATTAGGCCCGGCAATACCAGTGATACTCAGTCCCCAAGTTGTACCCAGACGCGATCGCACTCCTGCTGCCATTTGTTCTGCCACAATCGAACTAACCGCCCCAAACTTTGCCAAGTCTTCTGGATTCACTCCCAACAGCCCAATTTTCACTGAGTTGTCATAGGAAATAACTCCACCGCAGAAGTAACTGGAACTACCAGAAATCTCTGTTAACATCTGCCCTAATCCACCACCGGTGCAGGATTCTGCCACCGAAAGAGTTTGTCCTGCTGCCAGTAATAACTGACCGACTACTGAAGCTAGAGTGTCATCATCGGCACCATAATAATCTAAGCCGGCGATGTCTTGGAGTTGTTTCTCAACAGGCGCAATTAAATCTTGTGCTGCCGCTTCATTTGCCGCTTGAGCAGAAACTCGTAATTTAACTTCACCCTTACTAGCATAAGGTGCTACCGTTGGATTAGGCATGTTGAGATAAGCCGCAACTTTTTCTGCCAAAGCCGACTCAGCAATCCCCCAAAACTTTAACATCCGACTGTAAATAATTTCTTTGCCCCAACCTTGATTTTTCAAGTAAAGTACAGCTGTTTCTTCCCACATCCGGTGCATTTCACTTGGTACCCCTGGAAAAGTAAAAATTGTTAATCCTGTCTGGGGTTGCCAAATAATACCGGGTGCCGTACCTGTAAAGTTAGGTAAAATTTCTGCTCCTTGGGGGATCAAAGCTTGCTTGCGGTTGCTTGGAGTCATGACTCGTCCCCGAAGAGCATATTTCTGAGAAATATCTTCAATAATTTCCGGACGTTCTACTAGGGGGGCACCAAAAAAGTCGGCGATCGTTTCACAGGTGAGATCGTCTGGTGTCGGACCAAGCCCACCAGTAAATATCAGAATTTGCGCTCTTCGACAAGCAATTTCAATCACTTGCTTGAGCCGAGTGGGATTATCTCCTACCACTGTTTGATAAAAGTGGGGAATACCCAATCTAGCTAATTGCTGCGCTAAAAATTGAGCATTACTATTGAGAATATCTCCCAACAGCATTTCTGTACCAACACAAATAATTTCTGCACTCATAATAAATAGCTTTTAGCGATCAGCAGTTAGCGGTCAGCCTTTTCAGGCAACACCGCTAATCCATAGACTACCGCTTTTATGCGCTCAAGCTAAATGCTTTGAGCTATTGTTGTCTGGAGTTTTTCCAAACTTGCCAGCAAGTGCAGCTTAGCAGTGAGGTGGCACCGCAGGCGTAAGTAATACCACTGGGTATACCAGCAACAGCTAATGCCAAACTCCCAACCCACAGGGTTAAAGAGTAAATAAATAAAACGGTCAGTCTGTGAGATAAACCCGCGTGTAGCAATCTATGATGGAGATGGCTTTTATCAGCAATAAATGGTGATTTACCGCGCCGAAGTCGTGTCAAAATCACTGCTGACATATCGACAATCGGTACTGCTAAAATGAGATAAGGTAATAAGACCGCAGTGACAGCAGGAGTTTTCACAAGTCCAATAATGCCGACTGCTGCTAAGGTGAAACCCATAAAATAAGACCCGCCATCTCCCATAAAAATTTGGGCAGGGTTGAAATTATAGCGGAGAAATCCTAAAGACGCACCCCCAAGTGCAGCCGCAATTAATGCTGCTGCTGGTTGGTGCATATACAAAGCAACAAAGAGCATAACGATAGAGGCGATTCCAGACACCCCAGCAGCTAGCCCATCCAAGCCGTCAATCCAATTAATCGCATTCACCATCCCTACCAGCCAAATGACTGTGATCGGCATCGAGAGCCAATTTAGATCAACCATCCCCATTGTCGGAATGCTCAAAAATTCTATGCTTACGCCTGCTTTCCATGCACCAATGGCAACAACAATTTGCATAAAGAGGCGCAAGAATGGTGACAAATTTAACAAATCGTCGGCTAAACCGATTAAGAAAAAGCCGATCCCGCCTAAGATGACACCCCAAATTTGCCATTCTTTTTCCGGCGACAAATGTCCGAATCCACCCAAGCACCAAACAATCATTAGAGAAATGATCGTACCAGTGAAGATAGAAACTCCTCCCAGACGCACCATCGGGCGTTGATGGACTTTTCTGTCTCCTGGTTTATCTAGCCGTCCACTTTTAATGCCAATGTTCCTGACATCGGGTATTGTCCAGAGAACGACGACAGCGGCAACGAGGAAAGCAATCAGATGATAAATCTGAGCAGGCATCTGTATGTTCAATGAGTAGGTTTCCAGACAAAAATACGTTGAGGTATTATGTCTACCTATATTTACTACAAATCAGACACCTATCAGCAGGACGATTTTAAATTAGTAGGGGCGGGTTTTATAGAAGTAACATTCAACTAGACGCAGGATATCGGTAAACCCGCCCCTACTCCTCAATCTAATTTCAAGCAAGAGCTGGGACAAAACTCTCCAGATGCGAGTACAAGGGGAAGCGATCGCATAACGCCGCTACCCGTCGCCGACAATCTTCGGCCACTTCGGAAGAGTCGGGATTTAACAGGCGATCGGCAATAATATTCCCAATCTCTGTAAATTCCGTTGCTCCCATACCCCTTGTCGTCATTGCTGGGGAACCCAACCTCAAACCACTCGTGACAAATGGCGACTCTGGATCGAAGGGAACCGTGTTTTTGTTGGCGGTAATATGGATTTCACTCACCAACCGATCTGCAAGCTTGCCTGTCATGCCAATAGACCGTAAATCTATGAGCATTAAATGATTATCTGTGCCATTTGAGACTATTTTCAAGCCTCTATTTTGTAATTGATTTGCTAAGGCACGAGCATTCTCAATGACTTGGGCAGAGTAGACTTTGAACTCAGGCTTCAAAGCTTCCCCAAAAGCCACTGCTTTACCAGCAATGACATGTTCCAAAGGTCCGCCTTGAGTACCGGGAAAAACAGATTTATCCAGTTTCTTTCCTAACTCAGCATCGCGAGTCAAGATTAAACCACCCCTTGGACCACGTAGAGTTTTGTGTGTAGTTGTCGTGACTACGTCACAATAGGGAATAGGATCGGGATGAAGACCACTGGCAACCAAACCAGCAATATGGGCGATATCTGCTAGCAAATATGCACCAACTTCATCAGCTATACTGCGAAACTTTTCAAAGTCAATTACACGAGGATATGCCGAATAACCGCAAATCAGCAGCTTAGGACGCTCCCTCAGCGCCTGCTCCCGAATTTGGTTATAGTCCAGTTCCTCTGTTTCCCGATTAACGCCGTAATGACATACCTCAAACCACTTACCGGAAACGTTTACAGGTGAACCGTGGGTAAGATGTCCCCCATGAGACAAATCCATCCCCATGATTTTGTCTCCTGGTTGCAGGAGAGTGAGAAACACAGCAAAATTTGCCTGTGCGCCTGCATGAGGTTGTACGTTGGCACTGGCGGCACCAAAGAGTTGCTTGGCTCGGTCGATCGCTATCTGCTCAATTCGATCTATGAACTCGCAGCCACCATAGTAACGTTTCCCAGGCAACCCCTCGGCATATTTATTGGTCAACACCGAACCTTGAGCAGCTAAGACAGCGGCGGAGGTGAAGTTTTCACTCGCAATTAATTCCAAGTGGTGGCGTTGGCGCTGGAGTTCAAGGTTGATTAACTCCGCAATAGCAGGATCGGATGATGTTAGAAAGTCTGAATGAGTCAGAGTCACTTCAATTATCCTTAGATAAATGTACAAGGTTGTCGGTCACTGTACTGTCCTTAGTCATTTATCGTTTGCTCTTGACAAATAACAAATGATTAACGACTAGTTAAATTTATTTACCCCGACTTACCTAATATATTAGATATATTAGACACAAGCTCTATTCGTGAGTGAAGTATGAGCCGTAGCCGCAAGTAGGGGTGTTTGGAATGCTCGTCACTGTTGATTCTTAATAATAATTTATGCAACAGCGAACGGCAATTCACAAAATCCCCCATCGAAAACATGGGAGATGAGGATAAATAGGAGGAAATTGATGCTAGTCATTGTTATGGAAGACCAAATCCTTACCCCAAGGCAAGTTTGCCAATCTTGTTTACTTGCTGATGGCAGAGGTCAACCCCGATGGCGTCAGGGTCAACTGCGCTGCGGCCGGGCTATTCATAAACTCACAGAACAGCAGCCAGAGCAGTATGAATGTATGATGGGTTTCCGGATTGCCAATGTTGAATAGCAATTAGCTATTCCCTATTATTGGGCTTCCGAAGCATAAATTATCCAAAAAAACAAGCAACGTCATCTATATAAGAATAATAATCATTCTGATAGAAGGCAGAGAAAAGGTTGCGGTTGGCAACCTTTTCTCTTTGGAAATACCCATGAAAAGTCCGCACTCAGAAACTTTCCAAATGCTGCTATTATCAATCCAGTTTGGATAAGCATGTATATAAACTGAAGTCTCGTTTGCGGTAACCAGTCAGTTTCTGGCTGGCATCTTTGAACGTAGATATAATTGTTTCAGTTAGTATCATCCTGGAAATTCTCAACTTACGAGATTAGTCTTAAGTTTTAGTTTTTCGTCTTCTCTCCTCTAGAATGATTGGTACTTTATTTTCCCGCCAGTCCCTTACTTCTCCAAACGTCATGGTTTGGACGTAGATGGAATTGTCGGACCTGAAATCTGGGCTGCTATAGAAGTAAGTATAAGCGACTAGTATATCTAATAAAATTAGGACTTACGCATTCACAATCCACCAAATATGTGATTAATTTTCTACTATTCAAGTTTAAGGCATATCATGGCTTATCTGTACAGTGCGTAAGCCCTATGTATGAAAGTGGAATCCGCAAACAAGTGGAGGTAGAAGAAAACATCGGCAAGATGGTGATTATCGACATTGAGACAGGTGACTACGAAGTTGATAAAACTGGGCTGAAAGCGGCACGCAATCTTAGTGCGAAGCATCCGTATGGTAGACTTTTTGGTATTTGTATTGGTTACAATGTGGCGGCTTCGTTGGGTGGTGTAATGGAGCGTGTCAGTCAGTGATTTCCGGTATTGTGACTGATAGACATGCGATCGTTGCGTTAACATTTCTTCTCCCAAGTGGCTCAACTTTCCCGATTGAGTTCGTTTACGAAAACGCATTATTGAAACTCCATCATTGGATGTAACCTAGACTACTCAGATTCACCAATCAGGGTGAAAGCTGCCCAATCGACAGGACTGGGATGAGTTTTCATCGTCGTCAGCATCGCTTGACGCAAGGCTTGTGCTTTGTCCATATGCCTTTGTTGCAGAGTGGTACTCAATCGCTTTGGTATGGTTTCCCGAAGCATCGTAAGCAATTCCCAGATTGCCCAGGGATTGACCCTCACCTAAGCGGTCATCAATTTTTCGTGCTAGAGCCAAAGCCTGCTCTTGGTAATTAATCGCTTTGGCATAGTCTGCCTGAGAATAGTAAATAAGTCCCAAATTGCCTAGAGATTGACCCTCACCTAAGCGGTCATCAATTTTTCGTGCTAGAACCAAACCCTGCTCTTGGTAATCAATCGCTTTGGCGTAGTCTCCCAAAGCAAAGTAAGCAGTTCCCAGATTGCCTAGAGATTGACTCTCACCTAAGCGATCTTCGATTTTCCGTGCTAAAGTCAATCTCTGCTCTTGGTAATCAATTGCTTTGGCGTAGTCTCCCAAAGCAAAGTAAGCAGTTCCCAGATTGCCTAGAGATTGACTCTCACCTAAACGATTTTCAATTTCTCGTGCAATCGCCAAACTTAAGGAGTGATAATAAATCGCTTTGGCATAGTCTCCCAAGGAATAGTAAGCAAGTCCCAGATTGCCTAGAGCCGCACCCTCACCTAAACGGTTTTTAATTTCTCGCGCAATCGCCAAACTTGAGGAATGATAATAAATCGCTTGGGTGTAGTCTCCCAGATAATAGTAAGCAACTCCTAAATTACCTAAAGCTTTACCCTCACTTTTACGGTTTTTGATTTCTCGATAAATAGTCAGCGCTTGTTGCAAAGGTTGTAATGCAGCTTTAAATTGGCTTGTATCAAGCTGCTTAATACCTTGCTGAAACAGTCGGTCAGCTTCTGCTTGCCGTGCATCTAGTGTTTGCGCGACTACCGCAGATTCCCCAAATCTGCGCGGATTTAGCCAAAAAGACTGCAACCCAGTGAGTAGCAAAGTGCTAAATACTACCAGTGAAAATTTATTGATTCGCATATTCATTGCCATAAATATTTTCCATATATTTCTCACGAATAGGAGGTTATGCAAATAAGGCAGGAGGGAAGGAAGAGAGCTTTAAGTAAGTTTACGTTTCGTTACATACATAGAAATTTTGGTGCCAATCTACTTGTATTGACATTTGTAGTACCAAAGACTATAAACAATCTGCCATTACGACGCACCAATCAGCGTAAAAGCCGCCCAATATCTAGGCTCTGGATGATTTTTCATCGTTGCTAATATTGCTTGACGCAAGGCATAAGCTTTATCTGGATTTTTACTTAGATTCTCATAAAACTTGGTCATTAGCAATACTGTTTCTCTATCCGACGGACTCCATAAAGAACCAATGACGCTAGGCACTCCGGCGGCGAAGAAAGATCGAGATAACCCAATCACACTATCTCCAGTAATTCTACTTAATGCTGTATCACAACTACTTAAAATAATTAGCTCTGCATTCAAATTCATAATTTCTTCAGATTTTAACCAGCCGTCATCTTGACTCGACGGTGCAAACGCAAGTTCGCCAGGGATACTCATTCCATCAAACTCAAGAATACCCTGTGTTGCAAAGTGAATAATTCTGGCTTGGGATATTCGCTGTTTGACTGTAGTTTCCGTTACTACATTACCTGTGAGAGCTTGAGTATTGAAAAGACGAGCAATTTTGTTTGCTTCTTCTTCTGCACCCAGTAGCTGATTCAGTTTCTGCGGCTTCTCTCCAGGTTTCGGCGATACGCTGGGCATAGTGGGATTACCGACTATCAGCACATCCTTTACGACTCCTTTCATTTGCTGCTGTCGTTGATAAAGTAAATCCAGCACTTCGGCTTGTCAATGTTATTCCCCGTGTCTTTGAGTCTATTTCACTCTGACCCCGAATGATGGTAAATTGTATGCATGTAGCTAATACCAACCGCCATTTAATCTTTTCAACCTGCATTCTCTGACGGAACATTGCATCGTTGTGAGTAGTTCACTATCCACACCTTTTACTCCTACAGAAAAGCTAAAATAGTATTTAGTTAGCCAAAATACTCGATTAATGGAGTTCCTCATGAAAGAATTAATGAAACAGCCTTCATCTTGGCTACCAAATGGAATAAAGCTTAATCTTTCCGATCAGTTTCGCCCTTTTTCTTTTACTGAAGAATTACAAATTCGTTTAGAGGAACTATTAGAAAAAAATAAAGAAAATTTCCTCAATCCAGATGAACAAGCAGAATTAGCTGGGTTATTAGAATTAGAAAAAATCTTCAGCTTTATCAACGCTAAACTTGCTTCTTAATTGTGGTTATCAACAATTTTGTTCGCTTAAACGTCCGTAAAAGGGCTAAATACTTGTGTGAATATTGTCACTCCCCAGAACGCTCAAATGCAACCCCCTTTACCATTGATCACATTATTCCTCAATCTTTAGGAGGCTCAAACGATCTCAATAATTTGGCTTTAGCTTGTCATCGTTGTAATCAAAGGCGGTACAATTTTACAACTGGTATTGATCCAGAAACACAAACAGAAGTTCCATTATTTAATCCGAGAAATCAAAATTGGTCAGAGCATTTTATCTGGACACAAAATGGGTTAAATATCATTGGAACAACTCCTGTAGGTCGTGCAACTTGCAGTCGTTTTGATTTTAATGATCAAGATCACGATGATGGGTTTATTGTAAATTCCCGTCAACTTTGGTTAATAGCAGGTTGGCATCCACCTATTGATGATCTACGTCAATAATAATAAAAGAATATCTCTCCTATAAACACTAATAAATTTGACTTTTTAGGGCACTTGTGTCAGGATTCGGAATCCTATCCATCGGCAGATAAAGTCAGTGCTGTTGCTCCCACACGCGCCATCGCGCCACTGTTTCTGGCGTTAAGTAAGTAGTCTCCATATAATTCCCATGATGCTGCTCAGAAGTTAGCCGTGTTACTGGAAGAAGACAGACAGGCAAGTGATGCTTAACGCTCAAAGGTTTCCTTTCATTGAAGGACGTGATGTATTCGGCGATCTTGACGCAGTACCACAATTACCTCTGACATTGACTTACCGAAATTCTATTGTGGAAGTGACAGGATTGCTAGATACTGGAGCTAGCATCAACGTTTTGCCATACACTTTAGGTATTGAACTAGGATCCGTGTGGGAAGATCTGAACACCTCCGTGCAATTAGCAGGCAATCTATCACCCGTTGAAGCCAAAGGATTAGTTTTATCAGCCCAAATCGGCAATTTTGCATCTGTGCGATTGGTATTTGCATGGAGTCTTACAGATAATGTGCCTTTACTCTTGGGGCGTATGAACTTTTTCCGAGAATTTGATGTCTGCTTTTACCGTTCCCAAATGGCATTTGAATTGCGTCCAAAGTTATAACTGGGGGGAGCGTTAAAGGCGGGCGCTTTTCAATCCGTTTATATCCTCGTTTCAAATAGGTTTTAGCATCGTTTGTATTCTCTTTCTCTGAGTTGGGTGCCAAGGCGGTTCATTCAAACAATATAGTATTTCTCAATTGTATGTAACACAAAAAAATCTATAAATCTTACTTATGTATTAGCAGGCTGAGGGAATTTTGTATGTGACTCAATCGATAAAAAGTATAATTTTTAAATCCTTAGAGGAATACTATATAAGTCTTATTTGTAATGAATCAGAAACCCGACTTCTCAAAAAAGTCGGGTTTCTAATACCCGTTTATTGAGAATTACACAGCTTATCAGGAATCTCTTGGCGAATTTGAGCCAATTCTCCAGAGGGTTTTTCTACAGAGTAAACTTGCTGTAATGCATCTACCCATAACTGGTTTTGAATAAAATAGCTGGCTTTGGCTAAAGAGATCGCTTCACGATCATCTTTCTTTGCTTTACGTTGATTTTCTAAACGATTCAAATCGGTGGTAATGCGCTGCCGTTGTTGTGCATCCATCACCTGAAAGGAAACCCACTTATAGGGAGACTCATTTTCAAACACCAGCCAGTCGTATGTTTGACCTGGTTGTAGCGCCTTTCCTGTATAATTTGTACTCTGCATCCCTGCTACAGTTTGACTCCACAAGTCTTCAATCTTTCTGACTGTTTAATTGCGGTTGTGGCGCATTAGTTCGTTGCTGTAACTGATGGGAAATAGCCAACAAGCCAGCGAAAAACAAAGGGTTTTCCTGAGACTTGACAATCGGGAATAACTGCATATATCCAGGCAAAACATCGATTTCACCTTGCAAACTCCAGTTTGGGCTAGCGATATCGGGTAAAACGTTCAGCCATTCACCATTTTTAACACGCGTTGTAGTGAAGACAAATGTTATCGGGTTTGGAGTTTTTACCGCAGCTTGTAAAGATTGTGCGAGAATGCGATCGCTTTTTCCTTGATGTCGATCCAAAGAATAATCTATACCAACTACCCTGGCTTTTGCAAGAGTAAGTTTCTCAACCACCTGCGATAAATACTTGCGATCCATTGGTTTACTGCAATCCACGTTCTTTCGCAACAGTCAAAGATGGGACTATTTCGCTGAGTGATAAAGTCACGTTAGGGGCTATAGAGAACTCTCCTCCTGTTAAACTAGTTTCATTACTATGTCCAGCAAAAAATAAAATATCCCATCCAGTTTTCGATGCAATAGTCTCAACTATTTCAGTTTTTAACTCTAGTTCAAATAAACAAAGTTTTTCGATTTGCTGTAGTTTAAGGTGTAAGTTATTCATCTTTATATTTGTAAAAAATGATGAATTAATTATTATGTTTCACCAATTAAACTATTGCACAATTTCCCCTGTACTCGATTAGGCAGCAGGCATAGGCAACGAAGAGTGAAAGCACTCTTCGTTAGAAGGGTGAGATATTTATGACGATAGAACATTAGCAACTCCTCCAGATAGTTACAAGTAGATTGACACACACTCTTATATTTCTGAGGGTAGGGTAGGTTATGCAAAAATTAAGGTGGGCGTGCAAGATGTCAAGATCCCCGACAACTCTTACGAAGTCGGGGATCTGTGGTATACTACTGAGATTCCCCAATCAGGGTGAAAGCTGCCCAATCTATTTGCTCCTGTTGTAATAGATATAAAAGCGTTCACTATCTATATATTTCTAGGTGTATTGGGGTTATGCAATTTTTGGCAAACAATGAAGAGAATGGTAGAGTAAGAGAGCGATTTTCAGATTAATAGACCACAGTCTTGGCATTCACCTTATGTGCTTGCTTGGTTGCCAAAGTTGCTAGGAACGAGGCTAGAAAACTTCTGCCTTCTTCACTTCGCCTCACCAATTAAGGTAAACGCAGCCCAGTTTATGGGCTGAGGGTGTTTTTTCATAGTGTTGAGCATAGCAGAACGCAATGCAACAGCTTGATCGCGATCGCTGTGCAAATTTTGATAAAATTCGGTCATTAATTCCGATGTTGGGGAATCTGGAACCGACCACAGGGAGACAATGACACTAGACGCACCAGCAGTAATCAAAGAGCGAGATAACCCAATCACACCATCACCAGTAATTTTACCTCTGCCAGTGTCGCAAGCACTCAGGACAACGAGGAGAGCGTTGATGGGTAAATCGACAATTTGCTCCGGGGTAAGCAAACCGTTATCGCTTGCCGTGGGAGCAAGTGCGATGGCTGTAGGTATACCTTTGTTTTCTCCTTCGAGTAACCCATGCGTTGCCAAATGAATAATCCTGGCTGTGGGCAACTTTTGCTTGAAAGCTGCTAGTGTAGCTTGACTACCGGTGATTGCTGTGGTGTGTTCTAAGCTGGCAATAGCATGAGCTTCTTTTTCTGCACTTGGTAAAGAAGGCAGTTGCTGAGGTGGAATACCCACACTTGGCATTGTGGGGTTGCCCATAACTAACACATCCTTGCCTTTGACTTTTTGCCGTTGCTGGTGTGTAAGTTCTAGCACCTGAATTGCTGGAGAAGTCAGGATGGTATGTTTTTCAATCAGGTATTTCCCGTCTTTGTCCTGCAGTGCTGCAAAAGGAACCAAAAACAGCGATTCATTCGGGATGAAGATGACGTGTTTCTTTGGGTTGCTAGGGAGAAGGGATGCTATAGGTTCAATCAGTACCTGATCAAGTTGTTGGAAATTTTCTTTTTGAATCGGCTTACCCGTCGGTTCCACATTGATACCACGACTCGAAACACCGAGGGCTTGACGACTATTGCTTACGAGATCTGCTAGGGATGTATTCAGGGATTTGAGGTTTACTTGCTTAAAGGCAATGTCACCTGTAGGTTTGACTACCCAAATGTAGAGTTTTGATTGATGCCATTCTTGTTTTCCTTCAACTTTCAACAAATCGTAAATAATTGAATATTCAACGAGTGTGGCATTTTGTTCTTTGGCAATTTGCTTAACTTGTTTGATGGTAGGTGGATGATTGTTAGAGTTGGAGGATTGCTTTGAGGCTAATAACTCTACAAAGGCTCTGGCTCTACCTCGTTCGGCAATCTCTAATGCTGCATCATTTTTATTCTCGGCAACAAGAGTCTGTTGCAGTAAGCGGTAGGCGGCATCTTGCTGTTCAAAGATGGAGATTTTCTGGTCATCTTTTAATCCTGGTCGTAGAGACTCAGAAATCTCTATGGCGGCGAATAAAATTTTCTCAGCATTGGCATACTCTCCCTGATTATAGTAGACTGCCCCAATATTGTTGAGAGTTAGTTGTTCTTCTGCCTTGTTGCCAATTTGTTTGATCATGGCTAAAGCTTGCTGATAGGATTCCAAGGCGAGGGCATACTGTCCTTCATCCTGGTAAACTATCCCAATATTGTTGAGAGTAATTCCGAGTCCCTCATTGTCGCCGATTTGTTTACGAATAGCTAATGCTTGTTGATAGGATTCCAAGGCTTTAACATACTGTCCCTGGTTACGGTAAACTGCCCCAATATTGTTGAGAGTAACCCCTTCCCCCGCCTTGTCATCGATTTGTTTAACAATGGCTAATGCGGCGATTAATATTTTCTCAGCATTGGCATACTCTCCCTGATTATAGTAGACTTCCCCAATATTGTTGAGAGTTAGTGGTTCTGCTGCCTTGTTGCCTATTTGTTTGCGAATGGCTAATGCTTGCTGATAGAATTTCAAAGCGAGGGTATACTGTCCCAGGGCGTCGTAAACTTCCGCAATATTGTTGAGAGTAACCCCTTCTCCCGCCTTGTCGCCGATTTGTTTAGCAATGGCTAATGCTTGCTGATACATCTGCAAGGTGAGGGCATACTGACCCAGTTTGTTGTAAACTAACCCAATATTGCTGAGAGTAGCTCCTTCCAACGCTTTACTGTCGATTTGTTTGGCAATGGCTAATGCTTGCTGATAGAACGAAGACGCAAGTGGATACTTTCCCTGCAGTTCGTAAACTGCCGCAATATTGTTGAGAGTTTTCCCCAACAGTGCCTTGTCGTCGATTAGTTTAGCAATGGCTAATGCTTGTTGATAGGATTCCAACGCTAGTGGATACTTTCCCTGGTTATTATAAACTGAACCAATATTGTTGAGAATAGTCCCCAACCATGCTTTGTTGTTGAATTGTTTAGCAATGGCTAATGCTTGTTGATAGGATTTCAACGCTAGTGGATACTTTCCCTGTAGTTGGTCAACTGAACCAATATTGTTGAAAATAGTCCCCAACTGTACTTTATCGTCTCTTTGTTTCGCAATCGCTAAGGCTTGTTGAAAGAACTCCCGCGCTCTGGTAGAATTTCCCAAATTTCGGTAAGCTTCTCCGATTCTATTGAGAGCAACCCCTTCCCCCAATTTGTCGTCGATTTGTTTGGCAATGGCTAATGCTTGCTGATAGAAGTCCAACGCCTTGGAATACTGTTCCAGATTGTAGTAAACTTGTCCAATCGTGTAGAGAGTTCCTTCTTCACCTTTGCGATCGCCAAGCTCTCTAACAATGACTAAAGCCTGTTGAAATGTCTCTAACGCTTCTCGAAACTGGCTTTTATGAAACTGCTCAAAACCTTGTTTGACAAGCCGCAACACCTCCTCTTTTCGTTGTTGTGTTGTTTGCGCCTGGTTCGTCTGGGGTGATGGAGTCGTTGAAGCCGCACCGACAGTGAATGTCAGGGCAATTACTAAAGTAGCAAGGGTAAAGCATTTGAGACGGTAGAACATCGGCAATTCCTCCAGTATTCCTTGAGTAGAGCGATCGCTCAATTGTCTATATCTCTAATTACCACAAACGTTATGCAAAAATTTTGTCTATTTTTATACTCTAGCAATCAGATCCCCGACTTCGTAAAAGTTGTCGGGGATCTGGGTCTATGAGGAGCGTTACATTATTGTTATAAGTTCTGAATTGCGGATTTTCTAAAAATTTTATAGAAACTCAGAAATTGGGGATGGTTGAGAGTCAAATAAACATATCCTAAGTAAAACTGAGAACGACCGTCTCACCAAAAGACTGAAAAATCTGCCAGCCTCATTACAAGTAAGGGGTTTAGAGCCAACGTTGAAGCGGAAAAATCGCCCCAATTGTCAACTGGTATACAAAAAGAACAACTTTTCATGGGGCGATTTTTCCGGAGGCTGGCAGATTTTTCTAGGTAAAAGCCCAACCCCTATTCTATTATCCCCTTCAAATGAACAAAAACGCATCGTCGCCAAAAGTAGATGAACTAATGGCTTTGTGCGATCGCCTGGAGGAACGCCAACAAAAAAAGACGCACAACCCGCATACTAATCAATAACGCAGCCCTAAACCAACTCCTAGCCGCCCAGGACCCAGACAATTTTAGCAAACACTGGCAACGCATCTGCGACGAACTAGAAACCAAACTTACACAATCTGTAACCGAAAGCAAGAAACTGATGGATAAGAATTTTTGCAACAGGTAGGAGAAATATCATGAGCAACTTAAACGTGCAAATTCCTGATTCTTTATACAGACAAATTGAAGCCTTAGCAGTCAAAGAAAATATATCCCTTGAGCAACTTGTAGCCATAGCCTTATCCGCACAAGTTTCAGCATGGATGACTAAAGACTATATAGAAGAAAAAGCTAAACGTGGTAGTTGGGATAAATTTCAGCAAGTGTTGAATAAAGTTCCAGATGTAGAGCCAGAGGATTATGACAAATTGTAATTACTGACATTCATTGGGTAGAAACACCATGTTTAGCTGCACATGATATAACTTCTATGTTCGCCAATTATCCAGCTTCAAGCTGTACGGAGACCCCTTGGGCGAACGAGCGTCAGGGCTTGTCATCAGACATCGCTTTGTGTGAGCGTCTGTTCGGATGCCGTTGTTGCAGATTGGTGTAGAATTGAGACATTAACTCTGCGGTGGGGTTATAACTTCCGATCATCTGCTCACAAGTGTCTCATATATGTCAAAAATAATCGAGATCCCCGTCGAACTAACTCACTTTCAACTCCCCGATGCTGTCCAAGAACGTCTTCAATTTTTGCTTGATCGCCAGGATGCAGGTGAGGAGTTGACTCAAACAGAGCGATTGGAAGCAGAGGGACTTAGCGAGTTAGCAGAATTTTTATCTCTACTGAGATTACAGGCACAGCGTGTTACGAAGCAGTCAGCGACATAAGTTGAGCGATTAATGTCCACAATTCCATCTTCTTTACGTCGATTAGTCATCACTAGAGCTGGTGAGCATTGTGAGTATTGCTGTTTGTCCCAAGCAGGACAGGAAGCAACATTTCATATCGACCATGTTACTCCTATTGTCGTAGGTGGTGAAACAACAGGAGATAATTTAGCGCTTGCCTGCGTATCATGTTCTCTACACAAGTCTGCCCGACAAAAAGTTGAAGACCCAGAGACAGGCTCTATCGTGCCCATATTTAATCCTCGTCAACAAGTGTGGGAAGAACACTTCTGTTGGGAAGATGTACGGGTTGTTGGATTGACCGCTACAGGACGAGGAACTATTGATGCTCTCCGTATGAATCGAGCAATTATATTGTCCATTCGAGCAGAAGAACAACTTCTTGGTCGTCATCCAGCACCATGAAATTGCAGTTAAAGATATCGACCACACTTAGGCTTCATGGCAGTGGACGCCTTGCCGCAAACAGCAATTCTCATTTTGAAAAAAAATCAGATAAAATTCTCCTATTTAAATAGAGAACTTTCTTTATATGTGTTGGTAACTTGTGCTATAATTGTGTTTCTGAGTATTTGCCGAGTATTAAACAAGCTTCTAGCATCAGCTTTAGGGCTAATGGCAATTGTTGCCAATGCTAAGATTGCTACTGCAAGTTTTAAACCTTTCATAGTTGCTTCTCCTAAAATTTACTTGCTTACTTACGGATATATATTTCTGAGAGGTGGGGGGTTATGCAAAAATTCGGTAAGTAAATTAAATTTTTTTTGGGGACTTACGCAAAAACTCTCTCTAACTCCTATTTTTCTGTAAACTAAAAGCAAACGGCGGTAAAGTTACCTCAACCCCATCTATTAAACTTACACTAACAAGAAACTTCTCATCCCAACTGCCAACAACACGAGTAAACAAATAAGAACCACCACTTCCTTGATTGATCCCTTGTTCTACCAAAATTCCCGTCTCGTCACTCACTCTTAATTTCAAGTTATGCGGTAAATTGTCACCAGAAGAGGCACCTAACACTAGCAGTAATGTCCATAAATAGGGATCTGATTCTGATACCAAATGCCAAGTCACAGCATACAATCTTAGTTGAAACCCTGCTAACAGCAAATCTTTGAAAGCTGCACGCACCTCCAAAGGAATTTCTAACCCAAGTTGTTGAAGTTGTGATTTAATCACAGCAAATTCTTCTACAGGCGATCGCATTGCTGTAGCTGGGGCAATAGGCAACAGCACCCAAGAAGATTCCTGTGCCAAATTATCTAATTCATCCCACAACCAACGTCCGACATTTATCGCAGGTTGTGTCAAGAATTTAATTAAATCTAATAGGTGATTTTCTAGAGACGCAAAATTTCGCGTCTCTATAGGTGAGGAATACAAATTATATACCCAATTAAGTAATTCAGGACTAGTAAGCACGGCAGTTCCTTGGTAGAGTAGTCTTTGGCTAATTCGATAACAAGCGATCGCAACATTACCAAAAGCTGCTGTTGAACATCAGTGCGAAATTCCTTAAGTTTCAGCAAGCGAGTCACTGCGTCTTGTGCGCGTAGTTCCAAAAGTTTGGCAATTTTAGCCATTGACATTTGATCGCAATGAGATAAATGGAGTGCTGTTAAGAACTTTTTCGCCTTTTCCTGATCCTTAGATTGTAATTTTTCTACCCGCGATTGAATCGCTATTCTTAATACTTGATCTAAGCTAGCTTGAAACTGGAGACGATAGAACTGTAAAAATTCAGCTTGTTCCTCCTGTTCCCCAAAGTTTTGATAAACAAATAACTACTGCCATTTGCCATCATGCCATAAAGCGGTTTCTCTGATTTTTGATTCGCTGCCATATATGCGCTTCGTTTGGGGAATTGCAAGCTCTAAAACAAAAGTCATCTTTTTCGACTCAATCAGAAGAATGTGCAATCTACCAACAAGCGATCGCAATTCCACAACAGAGAATCTTGCTCAATAGTGGTTGCACTACCTGGTAAAGTATAGACTTTGAAGTCACAAAAAAAGGAGCGCTTATACAGATGACTAAGGGGAGGTTAGAAGCATTCAGTGACGGTGTAATCGCCATCATTATCACCATCATGGTGCTAGAAATGAAGGTACCGCATGGAGCGGATTTAACCGCGTTGCGTCCGCTGATCCCAGTATTCCTGAGTTATATACTCAGTTATATTTATATTGGCATCTACTGGAACAACCACCATCATCTGCTACAGGCAACTCGACACATTAATGGTCGCATCCTTTGGGCAAACTTGCATCTGCTGTTCTGGTTGTCCTTAGTACCCTTCGCCACTGGCTGGATGGGTGAGAACCACTTCGCTGCTACGCCAGTTGCCCTTTATGGTACAGTACTGTTTTTTGCTGGGCTCGCTTACTTCATTCTTAGCCGTGTTCTGGTTGCTCACCATGGCTTGGATTCCGCTCTAGCAAGTGCAATTGGTAAAGACTTCAAAGGCAAGGTATCGCTGTTATTCTATGCCCTGGCAATTCTACTTTCCTATGTGAACTCTTGGTTTGCTTCTTCCTTATACGTTCTCGTCGCGATTATATGGCTCATTCCTGATCGTCGCATTGAGAGGAATCTAATTCCATGAAGAGCGCGATGTCTGGCGACAAGCCGCTCCGCGTCTACGCACTGTTCAAACTTTGGACATCATCCAGTATGTACAACTAGCCCCTAGTGTTTGCCTGAGAAACTAGCAGTAGGGGTTTTGCATTACTGCCGTTGGTTAACGCTACGAGTGTAATTCGATTTAGTATTTCCCTTGAGTTGCTCAGTTTGCCTTACTTTCTCCAGATAATGCTACTGGTAACTTCACCAAAATTGTGCTTCCCAAAAGTGCATAAGTTGATAGTACTAGCATTTATTTACAGGGGAAAGCACTGAACAATAACACAAGGGAGAGAAAAGTATGCGTGCACCTATCATTTTCTTGCATATTGGTAGTACAGGTAAAGACGTCGAAGTTGTACAAAGAATTTTAAAAAATCTTGGTTATAATGTAGCCATTGACGGGATCTTTGGTTTTAAAACTGAAGCTGCCGTCCGCCGCTTCCAAGCTACTCATAACTTAACAGTAGATGGAATTGTCAGCACTGTAACCTTCAGTACCTTACATGAGAATTGATTGGTGAAGTTAAAAAGTATAATGAGAACCGCTTCCACAATAAACTAGGAAGAAATTTTGCCTGGCTGTTTATTTTAAAATACTAAGGGCACAAAGAGTCAAGACACTGTTGGCTCTCCGTCCAAATAGAAATGTTGCGATTAATTATGCGTTTGTCAAAACCTCTATGTTGGAGTGAACGGCTTTCTTCGCACCAACATCATTTCTCTTGATGTCTAATTTGTTTGTATAGTGCGTGAGTCCTAACAAATCTGAGTTGCGGTCGAGTCGTATCAACATGAGTGGACATTGTTGTGAAAATGAGTTAAATAATCATGGACTTTGATTCGTATGCATTTATTATAAAGAAAAAATTCACCAACTAATTTTGAGCTAAATCTTGTTTTTTTTTGCATACGAATCAAAAATGCAAACCCTGCAAAAACGTCAATCTGCCTTGGATGCCTTGAATACAGAACGATCACAGATCTAGAGCGAAGGTTGGTATTTGTAAGACAGCTAGTTAGTGCAAATGACAACGCCGACATGCGAGATCACCTCATGCGGATACTGAGCGAACACCTTCAAGTGGAAGCTGTTGCGGATGGAGTGGCGGCTTTACTGTTAAGTTGCCGTTGATAGCGCGTTAATCTTTAAAAAGGCGACTTTTCCCTCTAGTTATTAAGGAGAAGTAATCTTCTATTTCTAAATTTAGACCTTTGGCATAAACATGCTGCTTGAAACTGACAGGCGGAAAAAGTTGTCTGCGGGTGATGATTGCCTCTGCCTTACCCATGAATAAAAAACCCGTTTTCTCGAGCGCAAAGTGAAAGCGAACTAAGATCGACTGTTGAGCCTTGAGGTTGAAGTAAATCAGCACATTGCGGCATATGAGGAGATCGATTTTGGACATGGGAGCATCCCACGTCAAATCATGACAACAAAAGATGATCCGGCGGCGAAGTTTTGAGTGAAAGACATAACCCTCGTTGGTATCTTGAAAGTATTTTTCCTGAAGAGCCGGAGGAATGCCTATAATTTGTGTCGCAGTGTATATGCCTTGCTGGGCTTGCCGAATGGCGGCTTGATCTGCATCGGTGGCAAAACACTTAACTCGCTTTAGGCAGGATTCGATTCCCAGTGCTTCTGCTAATAAGATCAGGCAACTATATATTTCTTGCCCAGTAGCACAACCCGCACTCCAAACTCGAATTGGTTCATCTGTTTGTTTGCTGGTGATGATTTTGGGGATGATCTCAGTTGCTAAATAATCCCAAGCATGGTGATCGCGAAAAAAACTAGTGACTTTAATTAGAAACTCGTTTAACAAAGCTGGCAATTCATCTGGCTCGGAGTGCAAATACTGTTGATAGCTTTGATAGCTATTAATGTTGATGCAACGCATTCGGTACTGGAGCCGTCGCATCAAGCTAGAGCGTTTATAGCCCGTCAAGTCACAACCTCGGCTGTGCTTGAGGTAGTCTAATAACGCTTCCAATTCTAGGTTAGCTTCCGGCGTATTGATATTGATATTGATCATGAGTATGGATGTTTATTTTGTAAACTCATGCCTCTATAGCGCTGTCAGAAATTTGCTCTGCCGATTCCGATACGGTGATACCTTTTCACCTATTTGAGCAGACATTCCTGATGCTGTTAAACAAACCTGAGTTGCGGTCGAGTCGGATCAATATGAGTGAACATTTTTGTTAAAATGAGTTGAATAATCATAGACTTTGATTCGTATGCATTTATTATAGATAAAAACCAAGCTACTAATTCTGAGCTATGAGCTAAATATTTTTTTTGCATACGAATCAAAAATGCACACCCTGAAAAAACTTCAATCTGCCCTGGATGCCCTGAATACGGAACGATCACGGGTGCAGAGCGAAGGTTGGTATTTGCAAGACTGCTGGTTAGTGCAAGTTAAACCGGGAGGCACGGCCCGGACTAACCATTTATATTGGCAACTCAGAAGCCGCAAAGCGATCTTTAATGGCAAGAAGCTGAAACACTTGAAACAGAATGAAGTAGACGATTATAAAGCCGCGATCGCTCGTGGTCGGCAGTTAAAGCAGATTGATCGCCAGATTGAGAAGCACAAGCAGCGACTTGAACAACTCACCCCCACAATTCACTCACCCGAAACCTCAACACCTCGTAAAACCCCGCAGCCAATTCCCCAACTGACTACTGACAGTTTTGAGCAAACACTCTTATGCAGAACTGAAACGAAAAATGAATTCACTGATTTAACCGCACAAGAAAATCTCGTGAAGGAAGTCATTGGCAAAAGTCAACTATTGAGAGCTTCACTGAGGCACTCACTCGCTTGCAGCAAAGCGTTAAAGGCGATCAATCTTGCCATCAGAAGGAATTCTACCGTTTCTTGAAAATACTGATACATTTTATACTACTGCTTTCAGAATAAGCTCACCATGTTATAATATTGCGTTGCTGATAGTAAGTATGAATTAGCCTCACGCATTCAGCGTACCCCTTCGGGGAAGCAAGCGTGACAAGCAGCGTCTCCGAAGAATGAGAAGCCGTTCAAAGCAGAGTAGGCAAGGCAGCGCGTTGCGGAGCTCTTCGGGCATGAGGCGTTTTCCCGGCGTAGGCGACTGGCGCTCTTGGTTCCCCCCGTTGTAGCGACTGCCGTCGCAAAGGATCGTTGTTGAGTCATATCGAAAAATGTAAATTCATACTCTGATTCAGCAACGCCTATATTAGGGACATCTGTTAAAAAATATGACACCTAAACGCTCTTCAAAGAAATCTCAACCCAATACAACTGATAGCGAAGCACTAAGCGAGATGCAGCAGGACAATCAAGATCAATTATTTCCTGTGGTTGGGATTGGAGCCTCTGCAGGTGGATTGCAAGCCTTTAGCCAATTACTGAATTATTTACCATCCGATACGGATATGGCGTTTGTAATCATTCAGCACATGTCTCCACAGCAGGAAAGCGTGTTAAGTGAGATTCTTTCCAGGTCAACCCAAATGCTTGTTCATCAGGTACAAGATGGTATGGCTGTAGCACCGAATCAGGTTTACGTGATTCCACCGAATGTTAGCATGACCATTACTCAAGGAGTGCTAAAGCTAACGCCTCGCTCAAGCGGAAGCCGGGTGTTTATGTCGGTTGATACTTTTCTGATTTCACTTGCTGAGGAGCGGGGGAACAAAGCGATCGGGGTGATTCTATCAGGTGGGGATTCCGACGGGGCAAAAGGAATAGAGGCAATCAAGGCCGTGGGTGGCGTTACCTTTGCTCAATGTGAAAACACGGCACAAGTCAATAGTATGCCGAACACGGCGATCGCCACGGGTCAGGTAGACTTCATCTTACCCCCCGACAAAATTGCTGAGCAGTTAGCACAGCTTAGACATCATCCATACCTTGCCAATCAGTCGGCAACAGAACCAGAGGCAGGCATATCTTCGCTTGGCAACGAGGATGCGATCTCTATTATCTTTAGTGCGATCCGAGCGGCTACGGGAGTTGACTTTACTTATTATAAACAAACGACCTTGAATCGACGGATTCAGCGGCGAATGTTTTTGTACAAGCTGGAAGAACTGGAGGATTATGCCCAATATCTCCAGAACAATCCGACAGAAGTGATGGCGTTGTATCAAGATGTTTTGATTCACGTCACCAGTTTTTTCCGCGATCCCGAAAGCTTTGATGCCTTAAAAAGCAAGGTCTTTCCCATAATTACTAAGGATAAATCGCCAGGGACACCCATCCGAATTTGGGTTGCAGGCTGTTCCACAGGTGAGGAAGCTTACTCCATTGCCATCTGCTTGCTAGAGTTTTTAGCTGATCGGGTTCCCCGGTTGCCAATTCAAATTTATGCGACAGACATTAGTGAAGCGGCAATCGAGCATGCCCGCAATGGGATTTACACGCTCAGCCAAGTGGGAAATGTCGCAGCTAAACGTTTACATCGGTTCTTTGTCCAAGTTGAGGGGGGATACCAGATCAGTAAGCCCGTGCGCGAACTGTGCATCTTTGCTAAACAGAACCTAATTGGCGATCCCCCGTTTTCCCGGCTGGACTTGATTAGCTGTCGGAATGTGCTGATCTATCTGGGAACTCCTTTACAGAAAAAGCTCCTACCCATCTTTCACTATGGTCTTAAGTCCACGGGCTTTCTCATGTTAGGGACCTCAGAAACGGTAGGTGATTTTTTAGACTTATTTTCCCTACTCGACAAAAAAAACAAGATTTATGCAAAAAAGCTGGTACCGACAGGTCTTAACATTGATTTGAACGCCAGCATGTATTCTTCGGAAATCATCGATTCTCAATCAATAGTGCCAGAAAATACATCGAAAGATTTTGAAATACAGAGAGAAGCAGACCGGATCGTGTTGAATCAATATGCTCCAGCTGGCATCGTCATCGACACTAACCTAGAGATTCTGCAATTTCGGGGACAAACCAACCCCTACCTGGAACCGACTCCTGGTAAGGCAAGCTTGAACCTGCTCAAAATGGCAAAAGAAGGATTGCGGCTAGAGCTACGTACTGCAATCCACCAGGCAAAACAGCAGAAGCTGCCGACTAAACGTGAAGGCTTACAAGTGACAGAGGGCGATCGCATCCGGCAAATCACCATTAATGTCATTCCCTTCCAAACTCGAGTCCTACAAGAGTGTTTTTTAGTTTTATTTGAAGATGCTCTGCTCACTCCGGCAATGCCTGCGGCAATAAACGATGGCAGTGTCACCTATAAACGCAAGACAAGGGAAGCTCACGAGATTGCTCGGCTCCAGCAAGAACTGGCAACGACAAAAGAGCATCTGCAATCAATCATTGAGGAGCAGCAAGCCACCAATCAAGACTTGAGAGCCGCCAACGAGGAGATTTTGTCGAGCAACGAAGAGTTGCAAAGTACAAATGAGGAATTGGAAACGGCTAAAGAAGAGATTCAGGCGACGAATGAAGAACTGAATACTATTAATGATGAACTGCGCCGACGCAATGTAGAAGCGACTCAAGTCAGCAACGATTTACAGAATCTGCTCAGCAGTATCAATATCCCCATTTTGATGCTGGGAGGCGACTTGCGGATTCGCCAGTTTACTCCCGCAGTCGAAGGCATCTTTAACTTGATTTCAACAGATGTGGGAAGACCTTTAAGTGACATTAATCACAACTTGAACATGCCCAATTTAGAGCAACAGATTTTGGAGGTGATTCGCACACTCAATTTGAAATCTCAGGAGATTCAAAATCGAGAGGGGCATTGGTACGAGCTGCGAATTCGACCTTATCGGACATTCGACAATAAGATTGATGGGGCTGTGGTGGTTTTGGTTGATATTGACCAACTAAAAAGCAGCAATCTCCAGTTGATGGAAGCGAGAGATTACGCCGAAGCGATCGTGGAAACCGTGTGGGAACCTCTGCTAGTGCTGAATTTAGATCTGCGGGTACTCACCGCAAATCGTTCTTTCTATGAGATGTTTCAGGTTCTGCCCACTCAAACCGAGCAGCGCTCAATCTTTGAGTTGGGCAATGGACAATGGAATATTCCCTTATTGCGATCGCAGCTAGAAGAGATTGTTGCCAGCAATACCCAGGTTCAAGATTTTACGGTTGAGCATGACTTTGAGCAAATTGGACATAAAGATATGCTGCTCAATGCCCGCAAGATGCCTGCGATCAGCAATACGCAGATGATTCTATTGGCGATCAAGGAGATCACTGAGTAGTGTAGGAGTTCTTGACTCAGGCGATTGCCTTTTTTGTACCCATCAAACCATCCGAAGGTTGCCTGTCTTTCAATTAATTATGCGTTCGTTGAAATCCTTGCTAGGGGTGAACAGCCCTAAGAAAGCGGGAACGCCCCTACATCATTATCTGGAGATGTCTAATTATTGCTCGTGTCGTTTCAGATGTGCTTCTCCCCAGTCTCTGAGAGCGTGTAAAACAGGTTTCTCCAAACTTCTACCATAATCCGTGAATGAATAATCTACTTTAGGAGGGACATCTGGATAAACTTTGCGATGCACAATCTCATCTTTTTCCAATTCTCGAAGCTGTTGAATCAGCATTTTTTCCGTAATCTCAGGCATTAATCGTTTGAGTTCACTGAACCTTCTGGCTCCATCTTTTAAGTGCCATAGGATCAAGATTTTCCACTTACCGCCCAATATCTTTAGCGTCGCCTGTACAAATACAGTTTCTTCAGTCTGTTCTGCCATCTGCGCCACCACACACCTCTATAGACACTAACAAAAAAGTAATTACTTTTAAAAAAATAAATACAAGTATATCTTAGACATTATTGAATAACGTAACCGAGGGTATAGGAAGTTAATCAGGCTTGAGGCACTATCAAGCCCATAAACTTGAGGAAACGACGCTAAATCATCCAATCAAATCCCCTGCATGTCCTCCTTCTCTCGTTACCTTCCTGAATGCTTACCGAAGCAAGAAACTTACAAAGACAAGAGCAACCTGATCGCTGGCGGATAAAATCAATGTATATTGAGTTTTGTAAAAACTTTGTGATGACCTAATTTCTGGGCTATTTGCTGATTTTACATTTCGTTACATATGTTGATTTTTTAACGCCAACTTACTTAATATGATTCCAAAGTGTTGGACTTCTATTACTACTGGAGACGGCGCTTTGTTTTATGGATACCATCTGGTGTATCCTGATAAATTCCGACTTGATATAATTGAAACCTGTTGACAGGAAAAATTTTGTTCAGGCGATCGCTTACTAACAGAGTGCTTAATACTAAATTGTGAACTAACTTCGTCATATTTATAATATTTGTTATGCTACAGTCTTTATCTCTTGCTGGCTTAAATATTTTAGTAGTTGAGGATGATGATGATACTCGCTTTTTTGTCACTACTGTGTTAGAAGCTGACGGAGCTACCGTTACAGCATTTCCATTAGCAGCCCCAGCAAGAGAAATTTTACCTCAGTTACAACCTGATGTCTTAATTAGTGATATAGGTATGCCTGATGAGGATGGCTATGCTTTAATCCGAAAAATACGTGCCCTCAAGCCTAATATGGGTGGACAAGTTCCAGCTATTGCCTTAACAGCCTATGGTGATAGTGAAAGTTGTGTTCGTGCCTTGGAAGCTGGTTTTCAAACTCATGTTTCTAAACCAGTTGCTCCAGAAGAACTTGTTGAAATCGTTGCCAATTTAGTTGCTTCTTGTCATTGGTAATTGTGTAAACCTGAATTACTCATACTGTGTATAAAAATCCTCCTAATCATTTTGGAAAAATCTTTAAGTAATGTATGGTGGGCAGTGCCCCTCTGCTAAAGTTGGGAGAGGGTTGCCCACCAGGGTGCTGAGGAGATTATGTATGTGACTCAAACGATATAATGCTATCATCCAAGTAAAGTGGGGGAGTTCCCCGCGAGAAAAGGTAGAAATTGAGCGATCGCGTATACTTTCTGTTGCGTCTAGCCCAATAGACTCAGTTCTTGAAAATTAATTATGCGTTTGTCAAAATCGAAGGTAGGGGCGAACGACTTTCCTCGTCCCTAGATCATTTCTCTTGATGTCTAATAGGGTTCAGTTAAGAGAATTTGCTAACCGTCAACCTGTATAGAGACGCGTCAAAAGCGCGTCTCTACATTTCTTTTTTGAAATGAAAATTGCTATATTTACTTGCTTGAAGCCGAAATAGATGAGTACTTGGAACCATCAGGCATGATGGCACCTTCAAGCAAAGCACCATTCAGTTCAGAAATGCTCACTTTAGCACCTTTAAGATTTGCACCACTCAGGTAAGCACTTTTGAGGTTAGAACCACTCAAAGAGGCATTCTTCAAATTGACACCTGACATATTGGCATTGCTCAAGTCTGCACAAATCAGGTTAGCACTACTAAGATTGGCACTACTGAGGTTAGCTTGACTTAAGCGAGCAAAACTCAGGGTGGCATGACTGAGATTGGCACCACTCAGTTTTGCCTGGGAAAGGTTAGCATGATCGAGGTTGGCGTGGCTGAGATTGGCGTTAGTGAAGTCGGTTTGATTCAAATTGGCTGCACTTAGATTGGATGACGATAGATCAATACCCACAAATTCTCCACGAGGGACATCCAAACCTCTTAGAGAAACACCATCCTTATTCAAATCTTGTAGTGCTAAAATTCTAGCATTGCTAACTTTTACACCGTGAGCTGCATCAACCGTGCCCCAAGCTTGGTAGTGAAATTGTTTTTGGCGAGCAGGTGCTTCTTTAATAAATAGAACGAGGGCTACAACCATACTGATAGCATCACTGCCACCTAAAACCTTTCCAAACAGAGAATTTTCATCGATTAACACAAAAACTACTGTCATCATGACTCCTGAGCCAACAGCAACTACCCATACTGGTAGTACCCAGAAAGTGTCGAGGATTTGTCCTGGAATTTCTGTGAGAATTTCACTCCACTGCTTAAGAGATAGTCGAGTCTTTAATCGCTGAATTTGTTTGAGTATGGCACCATCCGATTCTATTGAGATTAAAGACTTTTTCTGTTGCTCAATCAACGGCTGCGGTTGTTGAGATTCTTTCTTTTCTACCTTTAATTCTCTTGGTTTCTCTAATGCTACTGCTTCTTGCTCTGGGACTTTTTGTGAAGATTCTGCACCTTTTAACATTATAAAGGTAATTGTTCTATAAGCATCTTGCCACGCTTTTTCGACTTCCGGAGTCCAATCTTGTTCAAGGTACTGTGAAAACGTCTTCAGTATTGCTTCCCCAACTGGACGGTAATGTTTGGCGATCGCACCATAGCCGACGTGTCTTGCGCCTAAGTCACTCAGAACTTGTCCCAAAACATCTGGTGAGCGGAGATTTTCTACCACCAGCGCCAAAGCTTGCAACAGCTTTTTCTCTTGTTTTGCCATGTCTGTTGTATTAAACAACGGTTTTACTTCTGGGTGAGCATCAAATAGATTCTCATAGAAGCTGGCTGCAAATTCATCTGCGTGAGGTTTTACTTTCTCAAAACTGCTTTCGAGTAACTCTACTTTTAGCTCTTCTTTTGAGGAATTTGGGGTTAACTCTAATTCGTGCTGAGTTTTTGTCGGAGCTGCACTTACTTTTTGTTGCTCTGGTTTCGGTGTCTTTAATATCTCTTCTTTTGGTGAAGATTCTACACCTGCACCTTTTAACATGATTAAAGTAATCGTTCTATAAGCATCTTGCCACGCTTTTTGGACTTCTGGAGTCCAATCTTGTTGAAGGTACTGCTCAAAAGTCGTCAGTATTGCTTCCCCAAATGGACGGTAATATTTGGCGATCGCACCATAGCCGACGTGTCTTGCGCCTAAGTCACTCAGAACTTCTCCCAAAACGTCTGGTGAGCGGAGATTTTCTATCACCAGCACCAAAGCTTGCAACAGCTTTTTCTGTTGTTTTGCCATGTCTGTTGTGTTAAACAAAGGTTTTATTTCTGGGTGAGCATCAAATAGATTCTCGTAGAAGCTGGCTGCAAATTCATCGACGCAGGGTTTAACACGCTCAAAACTTTGCTCTAAAAGTTCAATATTTAAAGACATATATTACCACTGATTTGCTCACTTAATTTTACGTGTATAAAAACACATTTTCATGAATATTTTTGCTTTTCTATCAACGTAATTTAATATAGTTTGTATTATCAAGTTTTGTTTCAGTTTTGACTTATAGCGGGTTTCGCGCTCTGGCGATGGTATACCACATTTCAAAGCGAACTTAGAATGAAAGTCCCTACGGATTTACTTCACTCAGTTGAAATCTGCTCTTAACATTAAAAATTCAATGATTCCAATTCTTGCCACAGGGTATCCATATATTCTTTTGTATCTGTTATGCCCATCTTTCCCAATGCTTCCCACTCTTCAGTACTATAATCCAAATTATGTCCCATTACCTGTTGAGTCCAATAGGGTAAGTTAGATGGATTTTCCATTAACAAAGCAGGTGATCTTCAATATTTCTGTTGCTGGGGTATTGTCTCTAGATTTTGCCGCCAAACAAAAGGAAAGTAACTTTGCCAAATTGGTTTCTGGTGGAATCGATATCAGAAAAGCCATATTTTGTGCGAGTAGAAATTTGTCTATATTCATTGGTATGTAAACAAAATTGCTTTCAGTGATGATAGCTTAATGCTGACAGTGATGCAGTAAATAATATATCATAAATATAAGTCCAATTTGATTTGTGTACAAGTCTAATTAGAAACGAAAAGTCAGTATTTACAAATGGCGACAATGCCTTTGAGAGGATCGCCGCAACCACTCCCTCTGGAAACAGATCAAAGGGCAATGCCATTCGGGTACGAAAGTTGGCATTGCCCTACTGTTGATTAGACTGAGGAAGCGAAAATTAATTATGCGGTCGTTGAAATCCTTGGTAGGGGCGAACGGCTGTTCGCCCCTCTCGAAACAGCGAAAAATTCATACCGAAAGAGCGTTAACTCAAACGTATTGAGGTATATGGGCTGACGCATTCTTGTAAAGCAACACCGTAACAACAGATCTTGATCATGTTTGTGTCTATACAATTTGCATCGCCGTCTGTAAAGCAGTGGGAATTGATGAGTACGATGCAAACAGAGCGACGAGGCTGCGGTTTAAAAGCTGCAAAATGCGATCGCCAACGGACTTGAGGAAGCGAGAAACAAGTCCGACTGAATTAGAAGGCGATGAGTATGAATCGGGCGATTGGGGATGTTGCCGCCATTAAATGTGCCAGAGGATTTGATGATGCGTTGGGGGCAGAGATTTATGTCGGTTGTACTTTGCTTGAGTGTGGGGAGTGCGCCAAGCGTTAAAAGCGTCTCCAGATACGACAGCTTTGTCTAAAATGTCGTGTTAGGTTGAATTGTCAGTGATGATCCTGAGTTAATGTCATAGCTGCTTTTAGTCTAAAACCAACCCCTTATAGGGGTTGGTTTCGCTCACAACTTTACTTGTTTAAGTGTTCTAAATTTAAACACTGTAATAATTTAGACCGAATGCACCGGAAGCACCTACACCAACTAAGGGAATTCCAAGAAGACTCACACCTGTGCCTAAGCCCGCACTACCACCAACTGCAGTAACTTGACCTCCTGTGATGGCTTGTAAAGATGCATCATCCAATTCTTCAGACAATTCATTGGATTCTAAAGTAGCAGTTTTGATGGTTAACATAATTTTCCTTTGAGAATGGTAAGTGATTTTGTTAAACTGATTCGCCAACTAAAAGTTAAACAGGTTGGCTACTCCAGAAAGCTTGGTGTCTTTCTAAAACAAAGATGACATAGTTTTCTGTTGGCAAACATCTGTATTATCCCGTATTTTTTTAATAAAGTCAACTAAAGGAGACTAAGTATAAAAAATCGGATAACTGACAGTAAAAAAAGGTTTTTGTAGATATTTGCAGCATTGTTTATCATTTGATTGCTTTCTCAAAGCTAGAAAGTATGTAATATTTTTTACATTAAACCCAAAAAGGAGGAAGAGCAATCAATAGCTGTCTCTTCCTCCTTTTTGTTGTCAAGTCAACTCAATTGTGATCAGATTTTTGGGTCGAGGGAAAAACCTGCACAAAACGCGCAACCCTTTACGGTTACTCGTTTTGTCCACTCGCGTTTAATCGTCAAGTGCGGCTCCTGCCTTACCCTGTGCCAACGCCGTGCATGCCAACGGACTTGAGGAAGCG